>CAYXZK010000013.1:0-1563 GCA_964469955.1 uncultured Candidatus Saccharibacteria bacterium
ATCATAAAATGGACTAATTTTTCTTTTGAACTTAATGGTTTTAATTTTTATCCCTTGATTTTCTATCTCTTTCACAAATGCTCCCGGAGAACAAACAACACAAACATCATAGTCCTCCTTTTTGAGAAATTTAAGATAATTTAATAAAATAAACTTCAGAGATTTATCTATATTTGTTATATGACAAACCTTAATTTTATTGTCTCCTTTTTTCTTCTTATCGTCTCTTATAAAAGCTAACGGAATTAGAGATATAAGGGCAATGAAGCTTGGGATACGAATTCTGGTAATAATTCCAAAATTGGTTATGAATAAAGCCAGAACCCCTAACGACAATGCGCTAAAAACCAACAAAGGCAAAGCAATCCGCTTTCGCTTGAAACTTACAAAAGCTCCTTTTGTTATAAAAAATAATAAAAAATACCAGGGAATGGTTTCTAATAAAGCAAATAGTTGTCCATAGCTTTGTATCTGCCAAGGAAAAGGTCCAAGTAGTACATAAATAAATGACTCTGCTTTATTGTCCACATTAACTGACGAGTTAGACCCAGGGCTATTTGATGTTTTATTAAGCTTAGGGAATACTTTAGAAAACAATTTTTTTGAAAATGATGTGGGAGCCACATCGACGTCAACGGGCAAGGAAGATGGAGGAGAATAAGCAACCTCTCTATAAAAAGTAATTCTTTGAGGCGATAAATATTCCCTAATGGTTCTAATCCCATAATAACCATATCCAAAAAATTGTGGCAAAAATCCTAAAATAATAATAACTATCATTCCATGAACTATTCTTTTCTTCAATTGCAACTTATTAAGCAATAGCCAACAAGGAACAAAACTAAACAAAAGGGCATAACCTACATAAAAACGAAAATGAATTACAAATCCTAAGATAATATAAAAAAATACAAAATTCCTCCACGAAAAGTTTTTAATCAATTTTAGCGTTAACAATAATCCAGCCAAAAGTAGAGGAATGACCAAAGTGTCTTTAAGCAATAGACTTCCAAAGAAAAGATAACTTGGATAAATCGCAACAATAAGTCCTGTTAGAAAAGCCCACTTTTTAGAACCACCGATTTCAATAACTATAAAATAGGTTAAAACAGAAGAAATTATTGCAAGCCATACGCCAAATAATTGACCAATAAACATTTCTGGTAAAGTAAAAAAATACAAATATCCCAAAATTACAGAATAGCAATGTCCCGCTAAACTTAATCCTTGTAGAGAAAAATTACCACAAGAAAGTCGCCGGGCTACTTCTTCAGCTTGTTGTTGATAAAGAATATAATCTCCATACTCACCACCAAAAGGTTGAAAGTTGGCATAATGAATAAATAGCACTACTCCAAAATGAATCACAAAAACAATGAAAAAGAGTAATTTGATGGTTTCATTTTTTATTCCTATTTTTAAAAAAATGAAAAAAGTTATTAGGGTCAAAAAAGCAATAAAAATAATTCCGACAGCTAAAGTTTTATCAAAAAAAGCAATAATGCTAACAATAATTATAAACAAAATCGCTTTTATTAGTTTTTCTTTAGTAAAAATTTTTTC
>CAYXZK010000014.1:0-15623 GCA_964469955.1 uncultured Candidatus Saccharibacteria bacterium
TGTAAATAGGTTGTGTCAGCGTTAAGCGTTACATCGCCTGAAGTTCCTCCGCCTGAAAGACCTGTGCCAGCGATAACAGCTGTTATATCTCCTCCTCCGTCGCCAATACATCCATTGGTATCACAAATCGTTCCTGAAGCAACGATATTCCAGCTACATCCAATTTCTGCGATGGAACCGTTGTGCCAATGCCGATATTGCCAGTATTTGCTATTCTCATCCTTTCTGTCCAAGTTACTCCCTCTCCAGCTGTTCCGGCAGGAGCTGTGAAAAATTTAATAGCGTCAGTATGTAAAGTCAAGCGATTGGCTCCTTCTGATTGAAGATAAGTATTAACAAAAGCGCTACTATATATGCTTATTCTCCCATTTCCATCCGTAAGCGCCAATCCGCCAAAATCTCCAAGACGAACGCTACCAGCTACATGCAGTTTTTCTTGCGGATTCGTTGTGCCAATCCCAACATTGCCCTCTACTAAAAGACCATTGCTTGACGCCGTGTTTGTTCCTGAATAAGTTGCGCCTATTACCGCCCCTCCCTCAACATCTAACATGTTTTTTGGACTCGTTGTGCCAATCCCAACATTGCCGCCAAAATAAGCTCTGCCCACACTAGAATCTCCAGTAGTTATTAATTCAAACATTGTTCCCATATTTTCATCCTTTACGGTAAGAGCAGGAGTTGCGACTTCGTTGTCAACGCCTTGAATTAATACATAAGGATTACTTCCGCTCCATTGTTGTGAAACTGTATTTGTTCCTACTTGTAGTTTGCTTATAGGATTAGTCACTCCAATCCCAACACTGCCTTTATCAACAACTAAACCAGTCACAGCGCCACCCGTGTTCAAAATTAGGCCTCCTGATTTTGACTGGCCCGCGCTGCTTGTATTTAAAGGCGCGCTCACATTGTCCGCAGGAGGATCAGCTGTTGGTTCTACCCATCCAAGAACATTAAAGCTTATGGCAAAGCATATAACCATTACACTAAAAATTAAAGAAATTGTCCTTGGGGATATTTTATTTTTCATATTTTTATTTAGTAATTAATAATGAGTAATTAGTTATCACTAATCACCAATCACTAATCAATGATCAATAATCAATAATCAATGATCAATAATCAATGATCAATGATCAATAATCAATGATCACTAATCAATGATCAATAATCAATAATCAATGATCAGTAATCAGTAATCAATGATCAATGTTCCGGAGCTGTTAATCCGTCTATGACTTCATCAGGGACAAGTTCTTCTTCCTGCCCTAATTTTTCTTTTGGAACCGTTAAATCGTTCATTACTTCTTCAGGAACTGGTTCTGCTTTTTTCGGAGCTGTTAAATCATCTATAACTTCTGTCTCTTGGACAGCTCCCTTTTCTAAAAGCGCTACTGTGTTTGTTTTTTTAATTTCTGTATAAAGATAAAGGATGCCAATAGAAACCAAAACGACTTCTATTATAATTATAGAAAAACATATAAAAGATTTTTTATCTAATCCCTTTTTTTGAATCGAAAACATTGAATTGGAAGATAGTAAATTTATTTCTTTCTTCATTGTTTAATTATACTTCAAAGATTTAATGCTTACAAACAATGATTAGGGGCAAACCGTGGAGAACGGAAACTGTAGAGGACTATCCTCCACAGAGTGGCTCTGCGGAGATAGGAACAATCTTTTTAATCCTGTAGGAGTCAGACTCCTACAAATTTTTTTTATAAGATTCTAAAAATCAGGATCTCTTTGAGAAATAGTTGTTTGGATTTTCAGATTTGGTTGAAGACCAGAACTCTTTCCTTTTATTTCCATAAACAAAGTTATTTTTGGTTGCAAATAATCTACTGGCGGAGCTTCTTCTCCCACAATTTCAAAACGAAGAGTAGTTATCTCAAAATTATCTGAAGTCAAATCTAAGATTTCTTCGTCAACAGTTCCAATATTCCTCCTCATTTTTAATTGCTTACTAACGCCGTCTAAAAAAAATTGCACACATTCGTTGTTATATGTTAAAAACTTAATTTTTGTTTCATCGCGCGCGGGATTTTCATAATTAGTATCTATGCCTATACAATCGCTATTTTCAGCTCTTTTCGCCATTCTAAGCGCGCGACTTATATATTCAACAGCATAGCTGGTTTGACCTAAAAGTTGTTGCGATTCCAAACTATATTTTTGGACTTTAATGGTTGAAGTTAAAATCGCGAAAGCAGCTCCGCTGATAAGAGTAAAAATAACTATAGATATCAAGACTTCTATTAATGTGTAACCTTTGTTCATTTTAATGTTATAAAACTTGCTCAAATAATAATAAAACGCTTTACTAATCACGCCAATTATATAGTTTTTCTTTTGCCTCTATGCTATAATTTCCGCCTCTTTCACTCCATTCTATTGATACAGTGATTTCTAAGATATCATTAATGCCGTCAGCAGGAACATTATCAACAGGTATAATCTCAATTTTTCTTTTGAATTTAGTTTGAGCGCCTGCTTCGTATCCATACAATCCAGACACAGACTCAATCTTTAAAAAATTACCCGAATAAGCCGTGAAATTTGAATCGTTATAATCAATTTCGCATCCCGCGGAACAATTCGTTAAACCTGTATCCCACGAAGGCGAACCAACTTCCAACCAATTATTGTCCCGCATATTCCTAACAAGCTCTATTCCTTCTTGCGCAAGGTAAGAAGCAGTTAGTTTAGAATTAGACAATGTAATGTAAGAAATTATGCTCTGGGTAGCGAAAAAAACACCCAGTATTCCGACTAGAATTATAAAAATAGAAATTATGACCTCTATAAGAGTAAAAGCTCTGTTCATTTTAAAGTTTAACTATTAAAAGATAAACGTAAAATTGTTTTAGTTTTTTAAAAAACTTTAATTTTTCGGCGCGCGGATTCCACGGAAAATTAACTTTTACGGAACTTGTAGAAAAATTTTATTCTACAAAAATCAGGCCAGCCGTGTTGATTTTAATCGTTCTTATATTTTTTGCGTCGCCGCAATCAGTGCCTTGA
Organism: uncultured Candidatus Saccharibacteria bacterium; assembly: GCA_964469955.1. GTDB lineage: Bacteria > Patescibacteriota > Minisyncoccia > Minisyncoccales > GWA2-38-27 > CAYXZK01. The sequence goes on from CAYXZK010000014.1 coordinate 3,025, forward strand.
ACGCAAAGCTTTATGGTTGTGTTGTTCAAATCAGAAGCTCCGCTCTGTATTTTAACTTCAGGGTCTGGCGGTTTAAAGTTTATACTAACCTTCGCGATAGAATTATTAGAGTCATCTTTTATGTCGTCTATATAAATTTTATCTTCTAATTCAATTGTTTCCAAAATAGCATCTCCGTCAAAAATCTCATTATTGTTTAATGTATCCGCGTATAAACGATATTTTGCAACATCCCAACTCTTGTCAAAATAAATTCCATAACCCGTTTTTGGAGCTCCTATCGGGCCGCAAACCGCAAGCGGGCATTCTGTCGCGGATAATGCCATCTCTTGCGCCGCTTTAACATCTTGCGCCAGTTTAACAGCTGACCGTTCCAAAGATAAATATATTTTAAACTTTTGATAATTTGGAATGAACATAGCAGACAAAACAACCACGATAGATATTGTGATTAAAAGTTCTATTAAAGTAAAACCTTTTGCCTTATGATTCATAACGCGTAAGCTATGGGTTATAGTTTAGAAAATATTTAAATACCAATTAATTATTTTTTCTCCCCAGAACAGGGTCATAAAAACACTTGTCACCAAGAATGGTCCAAAAGGTATTTCGCTCTTTAAACCTTTATTTTTTAACAAAACTAATCCTACTCCTATTATAGCACCAATTAAAAAAGATAAAAATAAAGCGCATAAAATGTTTGGAAATCCAAGGAAAAGACCCATTAAAAAAGCTAATTTTATATCGCCTATACCCATCCACTTACCTCTTGAAACAAAGACAATAGACAAGAAAAATCCCGCGGCAATACCAGCCGCTAAAAATGAATTGAAAATAATTGACGCGTTGTTATTAACAAACGCCGCGTAAAAATTATACAACAACGCGCTTGCGATTGCGGGAAAGATTACTTTGTCTGGGATTATAAAATGCTTGAGATCATAAACAAAAACAACAATCAAAAAACAAGCAATCAGTAATTGATAAATTATCAATGGCAAATTATCAATGATTATTGATAATTGATAACTGGTCGGCGATAAGTGATAAATAGCAATTGATAAAAATATTAATCCTGCGCCTATTTCCACCAATGGATATTGCCAACTAATTTTCGTTTTGCAATAACGACATCTTCCTTCTAAAAAAAAGAAACTGAAAATCGGAATTAGGTCAAAAAAATTTAGTTTATGTTTGCAAAAAGGGCAAAAAGAACGGCCCTTTAAAAAGCTTTGGTTTGTTTCTATTCTATAAATTATACAATTCAAAAAAGAACCCGCGATTGAACCGAAAATAAAAGCGCATAGATAAAAACCAATTTCCATAATTATATTATAGCAAATATTATATGCTTTGCCTAAACAATTTTTATATTTCTCACGAGGAACGCGATTCGGCTATCCGATAACCGACAAACAATCAACTGCCCGAGATCAGGCCTCGGGCAATTTGTACGATTTGTAGCAGGTCGCGCCTGCTATGCGGGTAAAATTAAAACCCGCAAAAGCGGGTTTTAATTGTAAGTCTTTCAGATTTTTGGACAATATCTTATCTCACTGCAGGACAAACAAAAGTCGTTGCGGTACAATAACCTACATCGCCTGGATTGGTAACTGTTTTGCCAATATGCCCACCGCTATCGTTATCTATGCAATAATAATCATTACTGCCACTATACTGAACGTTTAACGGAGAATAAATACAATACGCGCTAGAGCTTGACTGGATTACCACGTCTTGTGTTCCAGCATTGGCATCATCTCCTCCACAACCTGCCGTACCACTTGGACATTGCTTATCTGCGTCGTCACAAAGGGCCCCTAATTCAGTGTTATATGTACAAGACAAAGAACTGTATCCATTTTCAGTTGCGTCAACAAGAGCGGCTTCTGTTCTGATTTGACTAAGAGCTGAAATTATTCTAGCATCGCGCGCGCTTTTGTTAGCTCCACTTAAAGAAACTAATACAATTGCGGCTAAGATACCAATTATGGCAATAACCACCAAAAGTTCAATTAAAGTAAAACCTTTATTTTTCATAATCAATTTATTAATTTATTAATTTATTGATTTATTTTATTTTTAAAATATTCGACCTTTTTATTTTAACCATTAATTTATTATAGCATAGTTTCAAAATCTAAAAAACGGAAAAAGTGGAAAAACCATCTAACGCCTCTGAATAAGTGTTTATTGATTATAACTAATCAATAATCAATAATAACTAATCAATAATTTAATAACCTCTCCTACACTATCTTCATTGAATAAATCGGCAATAGGACAGCCGCGACCAATCCTCCAACAACCACACCCAAAAGCAAAAGAAAAGTAGGCTCCAAAATCTTAATAAAATTCTTCAAGTCCCTGTCTATATCATCCTCGTAAAAATTCACAACATTTTGTAAAGACGAATCCAGTGTTCCTGTCTTCTCCCCAACCGACACCATTTGATAAAAAAAGGGCGAAACTAATTGCGGGTATCTTTCTAAAACCGCGCCTATCGTTGAACCTTTTTCTACCTCATTCCTGGTTTCGTTGATAACTCTTTTATACTCTTCATTGCCAACTATATTACCAGTAATTTCTAATGAATCACTGATTTGTAAACCGCCTGAAATCAATGTTGAAAGGTTCAAAGCAAAACGAGAAAGATAAAACTTTACCAAAAAGGATCCTAATAACGGCACTTTTAATAAAAATTTACTGAAAAATATTTTGCCTTTCCTGCTACGCACATAACGAACGAAAAAAACCACTAAAAATATAAGGAAAAGCAATACGATTATCCCATTATTGACCAAAAAATCCGAAAAAGATATAACCATCTTTGTAACCAAAGGAATGTCTTGGTTTGTTGCTGTCAAAACTTGAGTAAGTTGTGGAATAACATATATCATTAAAACAGTTACAACAATTCCAAAAACCAAAACCACAAAAGCCGGATAAACCATTGCCCCGATGATTTCATTCTTAAAATGATATCTTTTTTCCAAATAATCAGCTAAATACAAAAAAACATTTGACAACTTACCCGAGCGTTCGCCTGATTCCACCATACTCACGAAAAAAACGGAAAAAATATCCGGAAAGGAACTAAACGCTTTTGAAAGATTCGCTCCGCCCTCAATTTCTCTGCAAATTTGCGAAAGCACTTCTTTGAATTTATTGTTTCTTGTTTGGCTAGCAAGCGTTCTAAGCGTCTCTGTCAAGGCGACTTTAGATTTAAGCATAATCGCAAGCTGGCGCGCGAAACTAACAACATCTTTATTGGAGACCCTTTCCAAAAATTTAAGTTTTCTGGCATAAAAAGGAACAGATGTTTCCTCTAAAGCTGTTACAAAAAGACCGTTTCTCTTTAAAACTTCAAAAGCAGCTTCTTTATTGGAAGCTTCAACTATGCCTGATTGAATTTCGCCTGTTTTAGATCTGCTTTGATAATTATACTTCATTAAATCAATGAACAATAAACAATGAACAGCGAACAGTTAAATTTATTCATTATTTATTATCCTTTGTTCGTAATTTGTAATTTGAATCTTAAGTTGTAATTAGATAAAATATTATGAAATTTGTTGTTCCCTGTTCGCTGACTTTATCTGCGGACCAAATTTTTTAATTCAGTTGGACTCGCGGAATAATTCAAAGCTGTTTCTAAGCCAATTTCTTTTGCTCTTATTAAATTTGACAAATATTTATTCAAAGATATCATTCCCAGCTCGGCTGATGTTTCAATCACCATTGGTATCTCATAAATTTTATTTTCTCTAATTAAATTAGAAATAGCCGGCGTATTAATCATTATTTCGCAAGCAGGCACAAGTCCTCCTCTAATTCTTGGAATTAACCTCTGGGAGATTACCCCAAGAAGCGAACCTGAAAGTTGAGACCTAATTTGCGCTTGTTGGTTACCTGGGAAGACATCAACAATTCTGTTAATTGTTTGGGCCGCTGAATTCGTGTGAAGTGTCGCCAATACCAAATGTCCTGTTTCAGCCGCCGTAATAGCCGTGGCAATTGTTTCAGGCTCTCGCATTTCTCCAACCATAATCACATCAGGGTCTTGGCGAAAAGTTGCTTTTAACGCTTGCGCGAAACTTAAAGTGTCCCGATATAGTTCTCTTTGGTGAACAATAGAACGATCGTCTTTAAAGATATATTCTATAGGATCTTCAATCGTAATAATGTGGTCTGCTCTAATATGGTTGATTTCATCAATCAAAGCGGCTAAAGTTGTGGATTTGCCTTGACTTGAAGCCCCTGTTACCAAGATAAACCCTTGATTATGCCTAATAAATTCGTGTAAAATCGGCGGCAAGCTTAATTCTTGAATAGTTTTTATCTTATTTGGAATTAAACGCAAAGCGCACGCAACTTCTTCTTCCTGAAAAAAAACATTAACTCTAAACCTGACATTTTCTCTAAAGCTATAAGAAAAATCAATAGACTTTTCAGTAAGAAATTTTTGTTGTTGGTTTTCGTTCATAAGCGCGAATGCGAGTCCGCGCGCCTCCTCGCTTGAGATGTCTTTCATTCTAATCAATGGCATCAATTTGCCTGATATCCTCAAAATAGGCGGTCGGCCGACTGAAATATGTAAATCCGACGCTTTTTCAATAAAAGCTCTCTCAAGAAGGGTTTCTAGTTTTGGAGAATAATCCATAGTATTGTAACTTATAATTGATTATTAATAATTGATCCTCAAAGCCATTAACGGCTTCGGGGTAATCACTGATTACTGGTCATCGCTTAACGCCATTGTTATTTAAGAATTTCCTCAACTTCTTTCACCACTTGGCTTGGAGGATTGTCAGCTTTGATCAAATATTTTTCCGCTCCAAGTTTTATCCCTTCTTTTATTTCCTCTTTCTGCCCAAGATTAGAAAGGATAATCACTTTTATGTCATCATACTCTTTTTTTGCCCTAATCTCCTTTAATATATCAATACCGCAAACGCTTGGCAAGACAATATCCAAAAGAATGATGTCTGGCATTTCCTCTTCTATTTTTTCAAAACACTGGTCGTGGTTGGTGGCAACCCTAATCGAGAATCCAGATTCTTTAAATTTAATGGTGTAAATATCAATTAAAAACGAATCGTCTTCAACCAATAAGATTGATTTATTCATATTTGTATTTCATCTTGCGCGTTCTTCTTTGATTTATTTTTTTCTTCAGATACAGAACTGCTTGTTTTTGGACATACCCTTAAGATTTCTTCAACTGAAGTAAGCCCCTTCAAAGCTTTCAGAATTCCGTCTTGTCTCATTGTAATCATTTCTTGTTTTCGAGCTTCTTTCTGAATTTCCATTTCAGACGGTTCTTTCAAAATTATTTGAGCTAAAGAATCGGTCATTTTTAGAATCTCAAAAACCCCAATTCTTCCGGAATAACCTGTTTGATTGCATTTTTTACATCCAACTGGCTGATAAATATAAAGTTCAGATTCGTTTATCTCTTTTTTCGCGCTTAAAGGAATATTTTTTAGTTCTTCTAAAATTAAATTTTTAATTTTGCCGGTTGCTTTAACTTTTTTCCTACAATAAAGACAAAGTTTTCTTGTCAATCTCTGGCCGATCGCAACATTTAATGTAAAAGGAAGCAAAAATTGATCTATTCCCATATCAAGTAAACGCGGGATCACTCCTAAGGCATTGGTGGTGTGCAAAGTAGATAAAACAAGATGCCCTGTCAACGCGGCGTGAATTGCTAACGACGCTGTTTCCGCGTCTCTGATTTCTCCAACCATAATCACATCAGGGTCTTGTCTAACCATATGTCTTAATCCGCTCGCGAATCCATAATCAATTTCGGGTCTGACTTGTGATTGATTTACTCCTTCAATAACATATTCAACCGGATCTTCTAATGTCATTACATTTACGCCTTCTTGGTTTAAAACGCCTAAAACGGTGTAAAGACTTGTTGTCTTTCCAGAACCAGTTGGACCTGTTGATAAAATCATTCCAAAAGGATTTTTAATCGCTTCCTCCAATATCTTAAGATTTCTACCTGTCATTCCTAAGTCCTCAAAAGTTATTTTTCTCTGGCTTGGATCAAGAATTCTAATTACCACTTTTTCCCCTAAAACAGTTGGCAAAGTTGAAACCCGAAAGTCAACAATTTTATCTTTAATCTTAGTTGAAAACCTACCATCTTGCGGAACGCGCGTTTCGTCTATTTTCAAAGTAGCTAAAATTTTTATTCTTGCGACAACCGACGGTAAAACTTTAAACGGAAGAAAAATGCTTGAATGCAATACTCCGTCTAATCTGAATCTTACTCTTACTTTGCCTTGAACAGGTTCAATATGAATATCCGAGGCTCCGCCTTCAACCGCATGTTTTAAAATAACAGCTACTACCTTTGAAATAGGGGCGTCTTCAACTATTTTATTGAATTCAATCTCTTTTGATTTGGTAGTATCAATGCTTTCTTCCCTAATCTCTGTTTCTAACTGTTCCAATGCGCCTGTCACTTCTTTTCTAAGGGTGCGATATTTTCTTAAAATTTTATTGAAATTTGATAGAGTAATTAAGAAAATTTTGTATTTGAAATTACTCTGACGCGCCAAAAACTCTAATGCCTCCCTTGCTTTTAAGTCTTCTGGAGAAATCATACCTATCTCCAAGAAATTATCTTCTTTTGTCAAAGGAACCATTTTATAATACCTTGATGATTCTTCCGGAATTGTCTCTAAAACACTCAATGAAATGTCTTCAACGTCAATTGCTTTTAATGGTATTTTTAAATTTTTGCTTTTGAGGTCGAACAAAGCTTCTTCTGAAATAATTTCTTTTTTAAGAATAACTTCTTCTTCTGTTTCGTTTGATGTTTTAATTTCATATTCCAATGCGGCAGCTCTGCTTTTGTCTAATACTCCTTTTTTTATTAATTGCTGTACTAAGGTCATTTTAATGTCTTGGCTTTGTTAATTACTATTTGTCAAATTAACGCTAAATGATCGCTAATTAATAATCAGTTATCAGTTATCAATAATCAATAATCAATAATCAATGATCAGTTATCAATAATCAATAATCAATAATCAATGATCAGTTATCAATAATCAATAATCAATAATCAATAATCAATGATCAGTTATCAATAATCAATAATCAATGATCAATTATCGTTAATTAATTCTCTTGGGGTAAAAACGGGTTTTCCCTGCCTGTTTCGCCTTCAAAAGGAGCTATCTCTTCAAAAGGAACAAGATTTTTCAATTCTTCTTTTTTCAAAACATCAAAATTTATTGTTATTTCCCTATATTGCTCAATATTCAAATCTTGCGTTGATGGTTGTGGAATTATATTGGCAAAATTTTGTAGATTTTTGCCTTGCCATAAAACAAGGACAATGATCAGAACCATCACGACCAAAACTATCATTAAATACTTCTGCTTTTTTTTCTCTTGAATGAATCTAATTGCCATAGAATATTGTTAATTACTAATTAATAATCAATAACCAATAATCAGTAATCAATGGTTACTGCCTATAATGGTGCGTCTTTAGTCTTAGGTCAAACACAAATAAATCTTCTCTACTGCCTGCCTCTATTCCTTCTTCGCTAAAATCTGAAGAAAATTCAATTGAGTCTACTTCTATTATACGCGCGTTTTTATAAATATCCGTAATAAAATCTTTAAATCCAGAGTAAGTGCCAAAAACACTAATTGAAAAAGGAATATCTTCAATATCATCTCCTTCTTGCCGAACATCTAATTGGGCTCCAGTTTGACTCGCTTCCGACGAAGCAGAGTTCTCTCCCGGAGTTATCTTGCCTAATCCCGACAAAGAAGATTTATCTAAACTAATTTCTTCTAAAATCAAACCGTTTTTAGAACAATTGCCTTGGATAAAATTAAACAAAGCCGATATTGAGAATTCAACAGGAAGCGCGGAATCTATTTTTTTAATCTCGTCTTTGTATTCCTCCAATTTCCTTGAAATGTCTTGTAGTTTTGAGAAATGTTCTTCAGCATACGCGATTCGTTTTCTTTCCGCTTCCAATTTAAGCTTTAACGTTTGGAAATCGCCGTATTCCGGCAACCAAAAATAATAACCGCCCAAAATAGCAACGAATAAAATAAACACTCCGATAACGCTAATAATAGGTATTGAACGCAACATTATTTAAATATCTGATTCCCAAAAGCAAAAGAAAGAGAAAAGCTAACGCCTCCTTTCTCGTCTATTAGAACATCAGATAGGTTTAAAGTTTTAACAATTTCTTCTTCTTTGAATACATTTAATTGATGCTCAAGAGCCACGAAACTCTCTGCTTGGCCTGAAACTTCAACTGTGTCTTGCGAAGAATCAAACGCAAAATCAGAAAACCACACATTGGGATGAATCGTTCTTTCAAAAAATTCAAAAACTTTTTCTGTGTTTTTGTGCCTCCCTATCAATACCTCAAAATCGTTTATTTCTTTTTTATATAAATTAAGTTTTGCGGTTTCTGCGTTTATCGCCTTTTCTAATTTTTCCGAGACAACGCAACTTTTTAACTCTTCATCAAGTTGCTTAGAAGCTATTTTAAGATAAACCCAGCTACCCAAAAGAATTATAGACAAAATTAAGGCGCAAGCTAAAATAATTATTGCCCACAAAGGCGCTTTAATTTCTTTTCTCGGAGTGATTTCTATAGCCATATTTTTTCATTTTAACATTAAAACATTTTAACACATTGACCCTTTTGTTGAAATGTTTAAATGTTTAAATGTTGAAATATTAAAATGTTTAAATGTTTAAATGTTTTCAGTTTACTCAAACCCTTTTAGAGCCAAGCCCAATGCAATCGCATAAGACGGCCCCATTATTTTTAATGGCTTGTCAAGCATCTCAATATGTTCAATGTCGGAAAAAGGATCTGCGAGCGATATTTCCTTTTTAAATTTTGTTGAAAAATATTCTTTTAAGTTTGGCAACAAAGCCGTACCCCCGGCTAAAATAATTTTATCAATCTCTTTGCCTTCTTCTCTATAGAAACTTCTAAAAGTCTTTTTTGATTCTTCTAAAATTAAATCAATTATAGGAATTAAAATTTTTCTAATTTCCGTAGAATCCTTGCCTTGCTTTTCAAACGAAAGACCTTGGATCATTTTCACTGCTTCTGATTTATTATAACCTATATCTAAAGATTTCGCTATTAATTCTGTCAAGTCATTTCCGCTCGCGTTAAAACTATAACTTTTTTTCAAAATTCCATTGTCCACGATATTGCAAGTTGTCGTTCTCGCGCCAATATCTATTAAACTAACTATTTTTTTCTTATCATTCTCTTTGATTGAAGATCTGACAAAAGAAAATACTTCTGGCTCCAAAACCCTTGTTATTAAATTGGAAGCGCTAGCTATTGTCTTGTATTGTTTAATAATATTATTAGGCACTGCGGCAACTAAAATTTCAAGCGAAGTTTTAGCAATTTCTCCTTTGATTATAATCCAATCTAAAGTCACCTCATCTAAAGGCAAAGGAATATACGACCTAATTCCATATCTTATGGCCTGCGGAATTTCCTCTTCGCTCATAACCGGCAATTTAACCTTTGTGAAAAAACTTGAAAAATCAGGAATAGAAAAATTGGCTTCATTGGTTTTAATGCCAGCTTCTAAGTTAATCGCTTGAATAGCTTTAGCCGTATCTTTATCAGAGATTAAAAGCGCTTTTTCTTCAAAAACCTTAAACGGCCTCTTTGTTATCAACGAGGATCTTACTTCTCCATAATTCTGAAGCTTGATGTTTTTATCTTTTTTAACAAGTTCAACAATCCGAATGGAAGAAGTTCCAATGTCTATTCCCAAAAAGCTCTTGGGGGTTTTTTTGAAAACATTGAAAATCATTTTTGTGTTTTAACTTCTGAAATATTTTTTAAAATAAAATTTAAAGCGAAAATATATTGAATATATTCCGCGATTCAAGGTATTGTTATTGTATCACATTAAAAATAAAATAAGTATGTGGAAAAACCATATCGTCCACCAGTCAGCGATAAGTAATCCCCCAAAGCTGTTAGCAGCTTCGGGATAATAAATAATCAATGATTTGTCCCTCTTTCCTTGGTAATGTAAAATAAAATTATATTATGCGAAACGCAATCAAAAATTTTATCTTGGACATTCTCTTCCCCAAGTTCTGCGTGAATTGCAACAGGGAGGGAGAATGGCTTTGCCAAGATTGTTTTTCTTTAATTGACATTTTTGAAAAAAACTCTTGTCCTTTTTGCCCTCCCGCGACTTATTCCCAAAACGCTGGCGAAATTAATGGCAACACCTGTCCCACGTGTCGCAAAACTAAAAAATTAGCCGGGCTTTATTGCGCCACTTCTTATAATAATTTTATCGTTAAAAAAGCAATCAACCAACTTAAATATGAACCCTATCTTAAAGAGCTTGCGCTATCCTTGTGTTCCTTGATTAAAACTTCTCTTGGCAAACTGGAAAATACGCCTGACTTTAAAGAATTTATTTTAATCCCCGTGCCCTTGCATAAAAGTAAATTAAGGAAAAGAGGCTTTAACCAATCTTACGAAATTGGCAAATGCCTTTCAGGGTTTCTGGAAATTCCGATTTACGCCAATCTTTTATTTAAAATAAAAAAAACTCCCGCGCAAATGGAGCTGGATAAGACGCAAAGAATGCTGAATCTTAAAAACGCGTTTAAATGCGAGAAACCAGAATTTATTAAAAATAAAAAAATTCTCTTAGTGGATGATATTTTTACAACTGGTTCTACGCTGGAAGAATGCGCGCTCGCTTTATATGCCGCTGGCGCTCAAGAAGTTCGCGGTATTGTTGTCGCCCGCGCATAATAATCAATAATCAGTAATCATTTGTCAATAATCAATTATCATTTATCAATAATCAGTAATCATTTGTCAATAATCAATAATCAGTTATCATTTATCAGTGATGAATGATCAATGATCAATAATCAATTATCACTAATCAATAACAAAAAACAGAACTTTTCTGTTTTTTATTGGCGGCGGGAGTAGGATTCGAACCCACGGTACCTTTTGGGTACAACTGTTTTCAAGACAGCCCCATTCGTCCACTCTGGCATCCCGCCAAAACATATTTATCACTAATCACTGATCAACGATCAGTTATCATTTATCAATGATCAATGATCAATAATCAATAATCAATGATCAGTTATCATTTGTCAATAATCAATAATCAATAATCAATGATCAATAATCAGTGATCAATAATCAATGATCAATAACAAAAAACAGAACTTTTCTGTTTTTTATTTGCGTATCTTTACGACGAAGTTAGAACCTATTTTGTAGAAAACTCCTAAAATTGCCCGCCCCGCCAGCTGGCGGGGCGGGCAGAAACAAAATCGGAAAAATCGGCTCGCGGGCAAAAAATTTCCTCCCCTAAAACCCCTCCATTTTTTGTCCGCTCCGCTAAAATTGTATTTTTTAGCGTTTTAATCTTTTAAAATAAGAGGTTCGAAAAAATTATTTCGTAAATTTAAAAGTGGATAATACCCCTTGATAAATATCGTAGCTCGGATTGCTTTTATCATACGCAAAAAATTCGTAAATATAGCCACCATTAAAAACAAAAATTGGTCTGAAAGTATTCGGGCAATAGAAGCCGTCCTTTCCTTGTATTTTTATTATGCCCGGTCTGTTCAATAAGCAATCGTTAAATTCTGCTTCTTGATCCATATTCGCGCAAGTCTGACACTTGCTTTCAAACCCTGCAATATTATTAGCTTTTTGCCGGCTGAAATATTGAGTTGGTGTTTCGTTGTTATAATTTTTTTGAACACTGATCATAATATCACCGAGATATACGCTATTAGCATAACCTAAGGATAAATTTAAGATTTTTGCTGGATTCACATCCGCGGTCGCTTTAAAATTTTGAGGATATTTTAATTCAAAACCATAATCCGCATTTGTGTATGTTTTCCAAACAATATTTTTAATTTCTTCTGGCTCTGCTTTTGTAATAGTTTTTAACCCAATTAAAAGAGATTCTACTTGTTCCTTTGTTATGACTGGACATTTGCCATTAGGTTTTATATAAATTACATAAAAATTATTTGACTTTATTAAATATTCAGCACTCGAAACAAGTGGATCTTTTTGTAAAACTTGTATGGCTCCCATTGGGTTATAGTCAATTCCACAATTTTGTTCATAATGTACATTATTTTGATCAATTAGGGTTTGCATTGAAAAATCTATTTCTTTACCACCAGAAATATTATTAACGAAATAAACTAAATCTTTAATATTTTTTGGGGCCTCAAATTTCAACCCCACAGAGTTTATATTAAAATAATCAACATTCTTATTTTGGGTTTGTTGGTTATTATTTTTCTGCGACGAAATATACTGATAACCAAAAACTCCACCACCGACCACGACAACTAAAACAGCAATAATCCCTATTGCTACGAGCGTGGATATACCACGATTTTGATAATTAAACATGAATTTTATTTTATTGAAATTATTATTTTTACTCAAACCTTTAATTCAGAATATCATAAAACGCTAAAAAATACAATTTTAGCGGAGCGGACAAAAAATGGAGGGGTTTTAGGGGAGGAAATTTTTTGCCCGCGA
>CAYXZK010000015.1:0-31639 GCA_964469955.1 uncultured Candidatus Saccharibacteria bacterium
AACGATTAAAGCCACAAAACTACTTAAAGACGCGGGTTTTAAAGTTTCTTTTCAAATGATGCCAAATCTTTTTGGTTCTAGTTTCAAAAAAGACGTTGCGATGTTTAAAGAACTTTTTTCAAATTCCAATTTTCAACCGGATCTTTTGAAAATATACCCTTTAGCTTTATTAAAAAATACTCCTTTGTATAAAATTTACAAAAAGAAAAATTATAAACCATATTCTAAAGAAAAATTGATAAAATTATTAATTGAAATAAAAAAAGAAATTCCTTTTTATTGCAGGATTCAAAGAATCATTAGAGACATCCCCGCAGAGTATATAGAAGAAGGCGGAGTAAAAATTTCTAACCTAAGAGAGCTTGTCCAAAAAGAAATGAAAAAGCAAGGATTGAAATGCAAATGCATCCGATGCCGAGAAATTAAAAACGATTATAGTCCAAAAGAAAAATTTTATTTATTTCGTCAAGATTATGAAGCATCAGGCGGAAAAGAGATATTCTTAAGCTATGAAAGCAAAAAACAAGAACATCTTTATAGCCTATTGCGTTTAAGGCTACCTTCTTACAGCGCTACACGAACAATTTCTGATAAACGCAACGCTGATTTTTCTCTTGGTAAAAAATACTTTATATCTGTTCTGCGCAATGCTACAATTGTTAGAGAAATACATACTTATGGACAACTACATTCCCTAAATAAAGAATCGTCTATATTAAACTCGCCCCAACACAAAGGAATGGGCAAGAGATTAATGCAAGAAGCTGAAAAAATAACCCAAAAAGAATTTGGCTTAAATAAAATTGCCGTAATTGCGGGAGTTGGAGTTAGAAACTATTACAGAAAATTGGGTTACAAATTAGTCAATACCTATATGATAAAACCAATAAACAACAATGTTACCGCAGAAACAGCCGTGAAAGAAAAGTTTGTGGAAGAAACAGATATGGAGGGTTGACCTCCACGGTTTGAACACAAATTAACAACGAACAGATTTTAAACAAGTTTGCAAAATTAAACATTAAAGATATAATAAAAACATATAGTTAATTAAAAAGTCGAACTTACAATAAAGATTTTTTATGACATAAATTAAAATTGTCTATGTCTATATTTTATATAATAATCGGGGTTTTAGTCTTTTGGTTTATCACGGGCATAAGGGTTATAAATCAATACGAAAAAGGAGTTATTTTAAGTTTGGGAAAATACACAGGCACGTATTCACCGGGTTTACGTTGGTATCTAACTATAATCCAAAAAATGATTAGAGTAGATATGCGAATTATGACTGTTGATATTCCGCGCCAAGAAGCCATTACTAAAGACAACGTGCCAGTCGGAATAAACGCTGTTTTATATTTTAGGGTTACTAAAGCCGAAGACGCAATTTTAGAAATTGTAAATTTCAAATACGCGACTTCGCAATACGCGTTAGCAGCTATGCGAGACATAGTTGGTGGAGTGGATTTGGACGAACTCCTAACAGCCAGAGATAAAATTGCCGAAGAAATTAAAAAAGTAGTTGACTTAGAAACCGATCCGTGGGGAATTGACGTTACAGCTATTAAAATGCAAGACATTGAAGTTCCGGCTATGATGAAACGAGCTATGGCCGCTCAAGCAGAAACAGAAAGAGAAAAAAGAGCTATTATTATTAAAGCTGAAGGAGAATTAAAGGCAGCGGAAAATTTACAAAAAGCAGCTCAAGTTTTAGGAAAAGCTCCGGGAGGATTGTCTTTAAGAACTTTAGGAACCATTGACAAGCTTCAACCAGATCCTTCTAAAACGATAATTTTTGCTTTGCCCGTAGAAATACTTGAAGGATTGAAGTCATTGGCATCTCAAAAGAAAAATAGCAACAAAAACAACTATTCTTTGTAAAAAACGATTGCTTTAACAAAAATCTCGCGATTGCGAGATTTTTGTTTTCTATTCGCGTATTGGCTTATTTCTTCATCTAATTTCTCTTAAAAATTCTTGGGCTAATTGCGCCGTATCAGAAGTATTTTTGTAAAATGATTTCCAGACAACCGCAATATCGGCATCGTTAAAAAACGCTTTTTGGACCTCTTGAAAAGTGTCTCCACCCGCTACAGCAATCATAACATCGCAACTATTTTTAATTCTTTGAATTTCATGAAAGGGAAGTGGCTTGTCTGGATTAAAAGACTCTTCGTCTACTCCTCGATGTAAAATCACAACCTTGGGAAGTTTTTTTAGTTTACGCAAAACACTTAAAGAAAAGTCTATATTCATCATATCTATCATAGAATCCAAACCATATTCTGCGCATTTCTCAATAAAAACATCTAAAGTTTCAATAGGAGCCAAGCCAAGCGCGGTTGCGGCATTAGCGCCTCCTTGGTGAGCAATCTCAACTTCGCGCGCGCCCCTATCCATACATTTTAAATCAGCTACAATATAAGGATCTAAACGCGAACGCGGATCTGATTCTTTCTTTTCCGAATTATTAAAAACTTCTTGGTTTGTTCGCAAAAAATCTCTTTCGCTCTTTAAAGCTTGGGTTAAAAAAGAAAACGCGGAATGTTTTGAAACATACGCTTGAGACAAATGACCAAAAACTCTTTGCGCCCATAAAAATCTGATTTGTTTTATTCCTTTCGCCCCAAATTCCTTTATTAGGGGAGTGCCTGCTTCAAGAATAATTCTACTGTCTAAAGGAATCTGATTGATAATACTCGCAGCCTCAGAAAGCGTGCTGTTCAAAGCGATTTGAAGATAGCGTTGTTTGGTATTTAACATATTGCTTTAATAATAACACAAAAAACACACAAATAAAAAACTCGGTCAAGACTTGAGCCTAACCGAGAAATTAATAGAAAATTAAACAGAGTATTAGTTTCTTGAAACCCGAATAAGACCAGAGCAGGGGATTATTTCAATTCCTTGCGCTTCAAGTTTGTCTAAAAATAGATTAACGCCTAAAGAGTCAGAAGACATATGGCCGGCAATAACTATATTAAGATTGGCTTGCTCTGCTTCTTTTTTATGCTCTTCCGAAATATGCATTCCAACTACTGTGCCAATGCCAGCGTTAGCCATTTTTTCGTAAAGTTTTGGAGAACCCTCGGTTCCGCCTGTAATTTCAGTTAAAGCGATTTTGCCGCAACGATTTTCTCTACTACCAACAAAAATTTTTGGACCTGCTCCAATCTTCATAGCTTCTTTGTATTCTGGAATTTCTTGCAGTAAATCAATCAAAGCGCCCACCCTTTCCGGCCTTCTCGTTTCAATTAAATTCCTTAAGAAACGCGCGACTAAATTATCGCAAGGAGTATGGGAGTTCATTAAGCTTTGTTTTAGAATTACAGCCGCGTCAACAGTTCTTTGATGATTAACAGAATTAACGCCCCTAGCAACCTCGCTAATCCTTTCTTTCATAAGTCCTTCGGCGATATTAATAGGCACGCCATAAGAATTCAAAACATCGCATTGCAAGTCCATAACATCCGCTAAATGAGCCAATCCTTTACCCATCGGATGATGCGCGATAATTAAATCTATGTTACCAATTTCTTTTGCCATTAGAATTTCGGCGGGTCCGATATCAATACCAACTAAAATCTTTTTAACCTCTTTATCTTCCTGAATATGATAAATTCTTGAATCTAAGTAAGGATTTTCCAGTCCCTCTGTGTCAAATTCTTGTTTTTCTTTTTCATTCATTTTCGCGTATATTCTTTTCTTGTTTTCTAAAAAATTTTCCACTCCTTCTCTTTCGCGAAAATCAGACTCTGTTCCCATTTGAAGCGCTAAATTATAGATTTCTTTTATAGTCATAAATAATTTTTGTGTTAACGGTTTTAATATTTATTACGATAATCAAAATGCAACAACATTTTAGATTATTCTTATTTTATTAATTAATTCTATTTTTCAGTCTTGGCGTAGATTTTTGAAATTAATTTCTCTTGTTCTTCAACATCAAGAACCTGTTTGCGAATTCGCGCTTTTTCTTTTCTAATGAATTTACGCAAGGAATTGGGTATATTTCTTTTTTTCATAATAAAAATCATTTAAATTAAAACAGATTAAATCTATAGCGGCTTAAAGCAGTTTAAAGTAAAATGAAATAAAAATCAAATTTTTTATAATCCTGTAGGAGTTCTGTAGGAATCTGGTTCTATGGGAGTCTGTAGGAGTCAGACTCCTACAGAGTTTTTTCTCCTACAGAGTTTTTTCCACTAATCATTTATCAGTGATTAATTTCTTCTCTTACAATTTTTCTATCGTCCCATTTTATTTTTTTGCCATTTTTGACACACATCCACGGCTCTGACCCTTTGCCCGTAATAATAACAATATCATTGTTTTTCGCGACCCCCATAGCTCTTTTTATCGCTTCTCGTCTGTCTGGTATCCTATGCGCTTTACCCTGAACGCCTTGCGCGACTTGATTAATTATTTCTAAGGGGTCTTCGTCGTACGGATCTTCGTTTGTTACAAAAACTTCGTCGCAATACTTAAAAGCAATCTTTCCCATTTCCGGCCTTTTCCATTTATCCCTTCCGCCTCCGCAAGAACCAAGAACGCAAATAACTTTTGACGCCTGCCTAGCGTTTTTTAATTTACTTAAAGTTTTATAAACATTAAGCAGAGAGTCTGGGGTATGCGCGTAATCAACGATAACAAGAAAAGGTTCCCTAATTACAATTTCCATCCTACCCTCAACCTTTTGTATTTCGGATAAAGCTATCTTACACTTTTCTAACGAAATTCCTTGAGACAATCCAACGCAAATTGCCGCCAAAGAATTATAGACATTAAATTTTCCCAATAAATCTAAGTGAAACGATACTCCTTGAACTTCAAAATTAGTCCCACTTTCATCAGAAGCAAATGCTGAACAAGCAACAATGGTTAAGTTCTTAGCGTTCATTCTTGTCTGCCCCTTATCCGAAACGTCTTGCGAATCCGCATAGTTAGCGTCAACGTCTTCAACAGACGCAACAAAGCGAGCTGATTCTCCTTTCAACGTATACCCATATTTTTTAACAGCCGGAATTTTTAGAAAATGAGCAGTATTGTTGTCATCAAGGTTTATAACATGAATTTTTTTAGCGCTTTTAAAAAGTTTTAACTTTGCCTGCCGATAGTTTTCAAAACCTTTATGAGCCTCAATATGTTCAGGGCTTAAGTTGGTAAAGACAGCAATATCAAAATCAATAAACTTGTTTCGGAATTGCCTTATACCTTCAGAAGTCACTTCTAAAACAACATATTTACAATTAGCTTTAAGGGCTTGTTTTAAAAATTTTTGAATTTTCATTCTGCCCGGCATAGTCATTTTTAAATCGTTTTCGCGCTCATAATCAGCTATTTTAAATTTTATAGAAGATAAAAAAGCTGTTTTATAGCCTGCTTGTTCAAGAATTTTCGCAATAAATTCTACTGTTGTTGACTTTCCACCCGTTCCCGTAACGCCTACAAGCGTCATCTTTTTAGCAGGCAATCCATACCAAAAAGCTCCCATAAACGCAAGACAATAATGATAAAAATTTAGAAGAAAACGAGGCGTAATTTTTTTAATTAATTTTTTCATTGTCAAACTATTTACTTTACTGTTTACCTAAAATTTTCAAAGCTTGTTCTATTTTTCTATCTAAATCTTTCGTTTCTTTTGGAATTTTTTTAATTGCATCTCTAGCCACAGCGCGGGAAAAACCAAGACTAATAAGAGCGTTTTCTGCAGCGCTTATTTGAAGAGAAGGTTTTTCCTTTTTTTGGAATTCTTTAAGCTTACCTGAAAGTTCTAAAACAATCTTCAAAGCTCTTTTTTTGCCAATGCCAGAAATTTTTTCGAATATTTTCTCGTCTTGAGCCAAAATTTTATCTTTAACGCTTTCCAAGGAACCTAATGCGGAAATTTGAAGAGCTACCTTTGGGCCAACGCCAGAAATGTTGTTTAAGACTTCAAAAAATTCAAGCTCCTTAAAATCTAAAAACCCATAGAGGTCTAAACTGTTTTCTCTTACATTTAGGTAGCAAAAAAATTTATATTCATTCTTGGTCGGAGAAATCTCAGAAATTGTTTTTTTAGATAAAAAAACCTTATAACCGACATGATTTACGTTTAATATAATAAACTTTTCTTTTTTTAGAATAATTTTTCCTTCTAAGTAAGCAATCATAATTTTAATCTTGGATTAAAAAATATTTTAATAAAAACCGCGTTGTGTAACTCAAGACTATCATAGCGTAGCTAAAAAAATTTGACAAATTGCCTTTTAAAGACTACATTAGATATATGCCTATTAAAAAATCTACCAAAAAATCTCTGCGCCAAAACCCAAGAAGGAGAGCAAAAAATATTCTTTATAAATCAAAAATAAAAGACTCTATCAAATTAGCCAAAGCTTTGGTTTTGGAAAAGAAACAAGACGAAGCTAAAAAGATTTTGCCTAAAATTTATAAAGCAATAGATAAGGCGGCGAAAACAGGGGTAATTAAAAAAAATACAGCTAACAGGAAAAAATCCGGAATAACAAAATTAATAAATCAATGATTATTGATCCCCCGAAGTTGTTGATAGGTTAGGGGTGATCAGAGATCATTATATTTCCGCGACAAGCAAATCAAGCGCTGTTTCAGGTTCTATCTTGCCGGTCTTAATGTCAAGGTCTATTTTAAAAATAGATTGAAATATCTTTTTCAATTCCAAGAAAGTAAATTTTTGAGACTGAAAATAGCTTTTACGCGCGACAAAAGGATGGAGTCCGCTCTTTTTTAAAATAATATTGAATGGCGCGCCCTTTTGGACAAGTTCTTTAACTATTAAAAGATTCTTAATCTGAAAATTTATCATTGATAAAAGATACAAAGGAGAATCGCCTTTTTCTAAGTGTTTATTAAGCAGGCCTAAAGCATGCTTTTTATTTTTTTCAGAAATAGCGTCAATTGTTTTAAAAATATCGGTTTCAACTTTAGGCTTTATTAACAAACAAACATCTTTTTTTTCGATTCTTAAACCGCTTTTGCCTTTATAATTAACCAATTTATTGATTTCTTGGCTCATCCTCCATAAATCGTTGCCAATACTATCAACAAAAAAATCTAAAGCGTCTGGATTGATTATTAAGTTATATTTTTCAAATTCTTTTCGCGCCCAAATCTTTAATTTTTGAACATTCAAAGGTTCAAATTCTTGGGTTTTAGCATTCTTCTTTAAAAAAGAAAATAAAGAATTCCTTTGATTGATTTTTCCGTTTTGGCAAAACAAAATAATATCTTCTGGGTTTATTAAATCTTTTTGCGCGCTTAAAAACTTTTCCTTGAAACCAATATCTGAGAAAGGGTTGTCAAGAACTATTAATTTTTTTTCTTTAAACATTGAAATCTGCGAAGCGTTCCTATAAAATTGATCGAAAATCGCATTAATAGATTTCTGATTACAATCAAAATACTTTAAATTTAATCCACTTTTGTGGATTTTTTTATAATGCTCAATTATTGATCTAACTTTTTGCTTTAATCTGAAATCATCTTCTCCGAAAAGAAAAATAATCATAATTTATGCTCTTCATTTTAAATTATTTTTGAAAAGTTTAAACAAGCGGAATTAAAATTTTTTAGAATACAAATCACGACAAGCTATTCTCTTTTCAGCAAATAAAGCCCTAGTAAGGGCTTTAATGGCTGAAATTTTTATCGTTTTGTTTTAAAATTTTTATCCTAAAATTTTCTTTATTTTTCCAATAACTCCTTCGGGAGTGAAATGCGCTTTAATTAAATAGTCATTTGCGCCTATTTTTAATCCTTTTTCGATATCGTCTTTTTGTCCAAGATTAGAAAGGATAATGACAGGAATTTTAGCTAAAACAGGATCTATCTTTATTTGAGATAAAACTTCAAATCCATCTATGCCCGGCAGAATAAGGTCAAGCAAGATTAAATCTGGTTTTTCTTTTTTAATCTTTTTTAGCGCTTCTTCTCCGTTTTCTGCTTCAATTATAGTATATTTTTCATTAACAAGTTTCTGGCCAATTAGTTCTCGTAAGAATTGATTGTCTTCAACAATTAAAATTTTTTTTGCCATAAAAATTAAAGATAAGAATTAATATGTTTTTTGACCTTTTTAACCACTTCCAAAGGATCAAATTCGGTTTTAACAAGCCAGTCCTTAGCGCCTAATCTCTGCGCCCTATCAAGTTCAACCGATTGACCCGAATTAGACACGATAACGACTGGAATATTCTTTAATTTTTTATCTTTTATCATTGCTTCCATTACCCCAAAACCATCCATCTTCGGCATAACAATATCTAACAAAACAAGATCAGGTTTTATTTTCTTCATAACCCTAAGACCTTCTTCGCCGTCGCGCGCTATAGAAACTTCATAGTTCTCATCAGTTAATTTCTTCTTTAGAAGATCCAACAAAATTTTCTCATCTTCTATGATTAGAATTTTTTGCGCCATAAATGTATTTAAGAGAAAATATCAAAAAAGAACAATAAATTCTCATTTATTATCATTCGTTGTTTATGGGTTTATTTTACCTCTTTTTAAAAAATAATTCAACGAAAATGCTGTTAATTAAAAAAAAACTGATCAGACTTTCATAAATTAATTTTTAATGGGCAGGGAAATATAAAAAATGCTCCCTTTGTTTTCCTTAGACTCAAACCAAATTTTGCCTTTATGCGCTTCAACAATATTCTTGGCGATATAAAGACCAAGTCCAGTGCCCTCGGTTTCTTTTCTAATGGCATTGGTTGCCCTAAAAAATTTAGTAAATACTCTTTTATGTTGGTTTTTGGGAATCCCAATTCCCGTGTCTTCAATAGAAAAACAAACCTCTTTTTTGGTTTGACTCAACGAAACAATTATTTTTCCACCAGAAGGAGTATACCTTATCGCGTTATTGAGAAGATTAACAAGCACCATCGTCATCTTTTCAATATCAACATCTATCTTCCCCAATTTTCTTTTAGGATAGTTAAATTTCACCTCAATTTTTTCTTTTCTGGCTTTCGCTTTATGGGAATCCACAACCTCTTGAACCAAATCTTTCATATTAATCAGAATAGGTTCATAAATATATCTACCTTCTTCAATTCTCGTAATGTTCAGCAGATTATTAATCAATATAATCATTCTCTCGTTGGCATCGTACGCGTCTTTAAGAAATTCTTTTTGTTCTTTGTTGAGTTTTCCCAAATCTCCTTCTAAAAATATTTTTATAGTCCATTTAACCGCGGACAAAGGAGTCCTAAGCTGATGTGCAGCCAAAGAAACAAATTCTGTTTTCATTTTTTCTATTAATTTTTCTCTAGTAATATCATGCAATATTACCAAATGTCCAACTATTATTTTTCCAACAGAGATTGCGACTATAGTTACTTCTAAAATTAAATTCTTTTTAAGATAAATTTCTTCTCTGGAAACCTTTTTATTTTGTTTTAGTAGTCCAGCCAAAGGACGCAGACAAGGTAATTCTGAAACAGATTTTCCTATTATTTCTTTCCCTTTATCTATTTCAAAAAAATATTTTGCCTTTGGATTAATCAAAGAGAATCTTTTGCGCTTATCAAAAAATAAAAGCCCATCCGTGAAATTAGTAATGATAGACATAGTTCTATTCTTTTCCTCTTCTGCCTTCCAACGCGCATATTCAGCGTCTTCTAACATATTCATTAACGCCTCTTTGGCTTTTTCTAATTCTTGCGTACGTTCATCAACTTTTTCCTCCAATTTTTCACGCAATTCAGTCGATTCCGTAATATTAATAATGCTTATAAAATAACCGACGAAATTTCCTTCAGAATCTTCTCTGACAGAAAAAGAAACGCTAACTCGAATTTCGTTCTTGTTTTGCGTAACTAAAACAAGCTCTTTATTTTCAATAGTCTTTTGTTCCCGAGTATTTTCTAAAAAATCGTTTATTTTTTTCTTTTCTAAAAAAATATTTCCTATAAATTTTCCAACTATATCCATTACCTTATAACCTGTTAAAATTTGAAAAGCCCTATTGGTAAAAACAATTACTCCTATTCCGCTTAAAGAACAAACAGCAACAGGTAAAGCAGCCGAAAACTCGCTAATATAACATTGTAAGTCTTCTAAATCTTCTTTTGTCCTTTCTAACTCTTGTTGTATTTTTTTTAGGTTCTGTTCGGGCATATAAAGATAATTATTTCCATTTAATTGAATATTCGTGAAAAGGATCCCCCCTAAACACACATTTGGTTTCTTGAATAGTTATTTCTTTGCTTCTAATAACATAATGCGCTATGCAAAAAAAATAACCTTCCAAAGAAACGCACAAAACAGGATGTATTTTAAAATCTTTAAGCTGGAGAACCACTTCTTTTTCGTCAATTTTAGCCACAACTAATTTCCCCACAGAATAGTGTTTTTGCCATAGCTTAGAAGCTTCTTTAACAGCCACTCTAATTGAAACAAAATATTTCATTAACATCGCCGCAGGGAAAGAGTATTTGGGAGACGAGCTCCCTAAATTAAAAATTTCCTTATCGCCCCAACCAAAAGTCTCTTGTATGGCTAATAAAGAAATTACCCTCAATCCAACTGGATACCAATCAAGAGGTTTTATCTCTTGGTAGTTGATAGGAATTTTCCAACCACTCAATTTGTTTTTCAAAAGGAGCGCCTTTTCTTCTCCTAATTTATTGAGAATATATTCAAAATCAGTCTTAAAAACAACCCCCCTGACCATCCCCGGAATTAACATAATTCTTTGCCTTTCCTGCTCTGAAATTTTATTGTTTGTCATAAGTTATTTTACTTTTACTTTTTATTTTTTGGTTTTTTATTTTTTAATTCTTGTTTAATTTTATTAATTTCTTTTTTTAATTCTATCATCTTGAGCTCCCTGCCAACAGTAAGCTTATAAAATCTTTCCAATTCGTTAACTCTTTTGCGAAGCTGTTTGGTTTTTTCTTGAATCGTATCTTCTTGTCTTTCTGATAATTCTTCCAACTCCTTAGTACGAGCCCTTACCCTTACCTCTAACACATTTTTAGATTCTTCCAAAGCTACATGGTATTTACTTAAATCTTTAATCATTCTATTAAAAGCTGCGGCTAATTGACCAATCTCTGTTTTTGATTTTATTTTAACTTGAGCCCGCAAATCGCCTTTTCTAACCTTTTCGCAAAGTTGAATCATCTGCGTTAATGGAAAAATTATACTTTTTCTAAGAACCAAAAATAAAATAAGAAATATTATAAGAATGCTTATTCCTAAGAACAAGATATCGCGAATCCACATTTCCCTAATAATTTTTTCAACTTCGTTTAAAGTAAATCCTATCCAGATTGTTTTATCGGAATAGCCGGGGTAAATAATCAATTTAATTTCATCGCCTTCAAAAACTTCATCCTTTATTATTTCTTTTCTGCTTTTTGAAACCGCGTAAATTTCAGATGTTTTAACGCTCTTGCCTCTTTCCTCTTCAAGGCTGCTTTCTATTATGATACCATCCATGCTTACGATTTTTACATACTCTACTTCGCTGAATCTTGCCATTTCTTCAATGAAAGCTCTTTCCATTCCAGGAACCAAAGCTAAGCGATAAACCCAAATAGGGGAAGCCAATGTTTCGTTAATAGTTTCCGCTAAATGCAGTTTTTCTTTTATCGCGGTTTGAATTAACTCTGTTTTATTTCCCCTTAAAGTGAAGTAAATAGAAAGAAAACTAAAAAAGACAAAAACTATCAAAACAATAGAAACTAATAGATAAAGAGAATATTTCTTCATAATTTCCCGAAAACGGGTTTATATTCTTTTTTTTGATTACGCGCTAAATGGCAACACAGGAGAATAAAAAATAAAAAAATTTATTTAATCAATTAATTAACGAAACAAACCTTCTGGACTCACTGAAGAACTGTGAGAAGCCGGAACTACGTAAATAGAATTAAGCGTAATATCTTCTAAATTTTTTTCAGGTATGCCAAGTTTTCTCATTTCAGAAATTCCTATCTTAGCTCCCTCGTTTAAAGCAACAATTTTACAATTAGGCAATTTACTCTTAAGCCAAATTCCTAATTCGTAAGGAGTAATAAAAACAGGATCAAATAATTCTTCCCATTTTTTAACATCAGCAGAAGAAAAATTATCAAAATGCCCATTTGGAATTAAAACCAAATCAATATCTTCAAGTTGGACTAATTCTCTATATTCTTTTGGAAAATCTAAATTATATTTTATGCCCGGGTTGATTAAAATCCTCGTTCCTTCCGGACTTTCAATTATCCAGTTTTTACCTCCCAACCATAAAACTTTAATCCCTAATACCTCTTTGGTCTCGGCAATATTGAAATCCAAAACCTCTCCGTCTAATCCATATTGCCAAACTTCTTCTAAAAACTGGATAGGAGTCTGTTCTATTTCGGGAAAATTCCCATAATTCGTGGGAATAATGTATTCTTTCGGATTAATTATCTTGGCGCTGAACGCCGCTGCCTTTGGATCCATTGTGTAGATATTTCCAATCGGAAGAAAAGCAACCTCCGGTTCAAAATACCTACCAATCATTTCTAGTTCTGAACTTAAACCTGTATCTGACGCAAAATAGAACTTAACATTGTTTTCAAATTCAATTACAAAACCGACTGATTCGCCAGTCGCGACATAAGGAGGAACCCGAAGCGCTATTAATTGTATTTCTTGGCTTAATCTTTGATATGAATCTTTTAACTCGCCTAAATTTTCCTCGACAAAATTTTTGCTTTGAAACCCTAAACGTAAGCCAATAAAAGTAAAAATCAAACAAATAACGATTAGAATAAGCGCAATTTTATTAAACATATTATGTTTTTAAAGGTTTTAAATCGCGAAGAAAACAAAAAATGTTCTATTTTTTTATTTTACCTTTTTTAGGAAAATAAAACAAACTCAGATTTTCTCCGAGTTTGTTTTATCTGTTTCGCGTCAACACGCGTTAGTCTAAGAGCTTAAAAACAGAGAGAGACGCTTCTTCAAAGCTTGCCACATAAACATATCCTCCCGAAGCATAGACAGACCAAGCGCCTGCTAAAAATGAAGAACCTTCTTCTCCATGGATTGAATCAATCAGTTTTGGGTCAGTCGGTTGAGATATATCAAAAACAGACAAGGCGTTGTCTTCGGCTGAAGTGACATAAGCCATATCTCCTGATACAAAAACCGAACTAGCCCCACCTAAGAAATAGGGCGCGCCTTCGCCGTTAACATTGCCTAAATACAAAGGCGCGGTTGCGTCAGATACATCAAAAATAGTCATTGAGTGGTCATAAGCTGAAACAACATACGCTTTATTGCCAAAAACAAAAACAGAAATAGCTCCATTTAGGAAATTAGGATAACCAGCCCCCCTAGCTGTAGCGATGTGTTTTGGCTTGGTTGGATCAGAAACATCTGAAACGCTTAAAGCGTCGTCTCCAGCGGTCGCGACATAAGCATACCCGTTTTCAACAGAAACACTGCTTGCTCCGTCCAAATAAGGAGAAGCTTTACCTGAAACCGAACCAAGGTATTTGGGACTTGTAGGGTCTGAAACGTCTATTAAAGTCAAAGCTTTCTCATCAAAAGCCGCGATATAAGCAACATCCCCAACCACGCAAACAGAGTTAGCTCCATCTAAATAATTTGGAGCTCCTGTCCCAAAAATCGCTCCTAAATGTTGAGGGTTGGCAGGATCAGACACATCAAATATAGTCAGAGCGTCATCTATATATGAAGCAACATACGCTTTATCGTTTAAAACAAAAACCGAATCAGAGCCCCCCAAATAGTTTGGAGCACCAGCGCCTGCAAGAGCTTTTACTAATTTTGGACTCTCGGGTATAGTAATGTCAAAAATACTTAGAGAACTATCTTGCAAAGAGGCAACATAGGCATAATTTCCAGCAACCCGCACCGAACTTGCTCCATTTAGGAAATTGGGTTCTCCAGCTCCAGCAATACTCCCGACTAATTGAAGCTTATGTCCTTTGGAAACAGGAATCTGCCCGTCTGAAGATTGTTTAATAATCCACACTAGCCCCAACCCGACAACAACTATTATAAAAATTAATATTATCCAATATATTTTATTTTTCATAATTTTTTAAAATTTTATTTTTAATAGAAACCGACCTTTATGGCCTTTTAAAATTCAGAAGCTTTGTTTGTTTCAAAATTAAACTAAATTTATTTTGTTTTAATTTAAAATAAGCCTTATTTTGCTTATGATTTCGTCAGGCGTAAAATGAGCTTTAACCAAATAATCATTCGCGCCCATTCTCAACCCTTTTTCAATATCGTCTTTTTGCCCTAAGTTAGAAAAAATGATAATCGGAATTTCAGCAAAATCAGGATTTGTCTTAATTTTAGACAGAACTTCAAATCCATCCATGCCGGGTAGGATAAGGTCAAGCAAGATTAAATCTGGTTTTTTTTCGGCAATCTTTTTTATTCCCTTTTCTCCATCTATCGCTTCGTAAACTTCAAATCCGTTCCTATCAAGTTTCAACGAGATTACTTTTCTAAGGAATTTATCGTCTTCTATAACTAAAATTTTTTGTGCCATAAAATAAATCAACGCACAACAGACAACGAACAATGGATAATTGGTTATCATTGCTCGTTCGTTATTATTATGCGGAGCTAATTGTTAATTAATTTATTTTACCTTTTTCAAAAGAAAAAAACAATAATAAGGATTAATGATTTCGACTTAAAAAACAAGAATCAATATCAATATAGATCCTCTCTTAAAAATTCGGAGAATTCTTCTTTAATGGGAACTGTTAGGTAAAAAATCGTTCCTTTGTTTACCCTTGAATGAAACCAAATCGCGCCTCCGTGCGCTTCAATAATATTTTTAGCGACAAACAAACCCAAACCCGTTCCCTCTGTATCAACCTTGCTCGCATTACTGCCTCTATGAAAAATATTGAACATATTTTTTTGTTCGTTATAGGGAATGCCAATGCCGTTGTCTTTTATTTGAATTTCAACCTCTTCTTTTTTAATTTTCAATAAAATAGAAATTTTTCCTTTAGCGGGAGTATATTTCACCGCATTATCAAGTATGTTGCCAATAGCCATTTTCATTCTCTCTTTGTCTAACATAATTTTTGGAATTGGCATACGCGGCGTTTTAAAACTAAATTTAATACTTTTTCTATCTATCATATCTTGAGATAACTCTATCGCAGATTTAATCACTTCTAGTATGTCCGCAAGAACTTTCTTAGAGATATATCTACCTTCTTCAATTTTTGTTATATCTAAGAGATCGTTAATAAGAGCAATCATCTTTTCGTTTGTTTTGTATGTTTTTTCAATGGTTTCTTTTTGCTTTAAAGTCAATTCTCCCATTTCGCCCGCAAGTAACATTTTCATACTCCATTTAACCGCAGAGCTAGGAGTTCGCAACTGATGCGCCGCCAAAGCGATAAAACGGCTTTTGATTTCTTGCGACATCTTCTCTTTTGTAATATCGTGCAAAATAACCAAAGAAGCCATTTTGTCTTTTTGGTTTTTTATTTGAACCGAAGATGTCTCTAAAATTAAATTTTCATCCAGTTGCAGTTCTTTTTGGTTGGTCTCTGTTATTTCAACGCCTAAAAAAGAAACCAATCTTCTCAAAGAAGGGGAATAGGTCATTCCTAAAACCGATTTTCCTAAAACTTTCTCTTTTTTAATATTTAAAAATTTTTCGGCTTGAGGGTTCATGGCAAAAAGTTTATCATTCTTGTCAAAAATCAAAATTCCATCTTTCAAGTAAGAAATAATTGATAAATTTTCTAATGAAAAGTTGGTTTTGTTTTCCTTTTTTAAAGAAGGAAAAGTTTTGTTGCCGTTATCGTCCTGTTTTTTTCTGGTTTTCCAAAACATTGGTTTTGTTTAAATAAAATTCTGATGAATTAGAATAAAGTTAACTTTACTTTTTCTTTTTTTTCTTTTTCTATGTTAGGTAATTTTTTAATTAAACTATAAAGTCCCCAGTTTTTTAAAATATCTTCCACTTTTTGTTTATTATACTCTTTCCATTGACATTTTTCAAAGTCAAGCTTAATTCCTAAGTCGCATTTTATGCAAGCCAATTCCTTTGAAAGAAAAGCAGAGTCTATGTTGTCTAATAATTTGTTTTTGATTCTTTCAGAAATACCAACTGCTTGTATCTCTCCTTTTTTGCTTTTGAAGCAATCTTTAGGGTTTGATTTAATTTCTTTATAAAGATTATCCAGAGAACCAAATTTATTGATAAGCATCCCAGCAGTCTTTTTGCCAATCCCAGCCACCCCTGGAATATTGTCTGAAGGATCTCCCATAAGCGCTTTAAAATCAAGTAATTGTTTCGGCAAAAGTCCTTCGTATTTTTTTATAACCTCTTGCTCTCCATATAAAATAGAACCTCGAACGCCTCCATTTAAAGAATAAACTCTTGTATTTTCGTCAACTAACTGAAGCGCGTCCATGTCGCCCGTTAAAATAATAGTTTTCAGTTTGCTCAAACCCTTTTCTTGTTGAGCAATTTTAGCAATAGTTCCAATAATATCGTCTGCTTCAAATCCTTTTTCTTCAAAAATCGGAACCTCAAAACTCGTTAGGATTTTTTTTATTTTAGGGAATTGTTCGGAAAGTTCTTGCGGCATTTTAGGCCGATGCGCTTTATAGCGTTCAAACTTTATATGGCGAAAAGTAGGAGCTGGAAAATCAAAAGCAGCGACCACAAATTTGGGACGCAATTCTTTTATAATTCTAAAAAAGGTCAGCAAAAATCCATAAACCGCGTTTACTTGTTCTCCTTTTTTGTTTAAGAAAAAAGGAACAGCGTAATAAGCGCGATAAATTAAAGCGCTGCTATCAACCACAAGCAAAGTTTTCTCGTTGTCTGTCATATTTTTAAGCATAGCACAAATAACAATAATTGATTAACTTTTCAGCGTAATTTTTCTTGTCTTTTCGTCCAGAAACTCAAATTTTAGAACCAAAACGTTTTTAGGCAAAAATTTATTTATTTTTTCTGGCCACTCAATTGCCACAATGTTATCAACACAAGCAAGAATCTCTTTAAACCCTAATTCTGAAATCTCTTTAGGTTTTTCGATTCTATAACAATCAAAATGATAAAATTTTCGCGGTTTGTGATTTGTAATCTTAAATTCTTTTAGAATCACAAAAGTCGGACTAAGTATTTTTTCCTTAACTCCAAGCCCTTTGGCAAAACCTTGCAAAAAAGTTGTTTTACCAGAACCTAAATCTCCCCTTAGGGCAACGGCAAAAGCATTCCTTTTAAGTTTTTTGGATTTTAGAATTTCTTCTGCTAACATCCTGCCAATTTTTTTTGTTTGAGCGGAATTATTTGTAATATATGTTTTGTTCCCCATATTCCAAATTTTACTTGATTAAGAATCAATTGACAACCGTCTATTCAATGAGCAATGAACAATGAACAGAGAACAATGAACAATAAAAGCCAGACTTCCACGTTCCGCGGAAGTCTGGCTTCGGGTTGTAGGGATGTCAGACTTCCACGTTCCGCGGAAGTCTAATTTCGGATTGCAGGGATGTGCGTAGCAACCAATGTTTTCAGATAACTTTCGCTTAGTAACTAAGCATGGTTCCCGCCGTATGGCGGGATTAGTCGCTGAGAATGTAGCTAGTCAAACCGCGCAGGGGTTTGAACTAGCAATAGTTGAAAATATTGGTTGCTATGTATATGTTTAGATTGTTTATCCTTCTTTAGATTTGACTATCTTGAAAAAATAAGATAGATTAAATTAATTACAACAAGCTCGCTGAAACAGGTTCTTTATATAATTCAAAAAATATAGTTCACGTCTATAATTATGCTGTTAACAAAAAAAATTAGGGGAGAAATAATAATCCCTCCTAACATAATTAAAGATACTAAAAAAAAGGTAAAAAATATACCTGACTTCAAGCAATTTATTGAAAACAGCTTGAAGAGCATAACAACTGAATTGGTTCAGATTATTTTGACTGGAGCGTTCTACCTTGACTCTTCTGATATTCATATTGAACCGGAAGAAAAGCAAGCCAAACTGCGCATTAGGATTGACGGCGTTTTACACAAAGTTCTGTATTTTGAAAAACCCGTATATCAAAAATTACTTTCTAGGATTAAATTACTCTCTAAATTAAAGTTGAATATAACCACTCGACCACAAGACGGTCGTTTTTCTATTTTAATAGACAAGCTTGCGATTGAAATTAGAACCTCTTCAATTCCCGCTGAATACGGCGAGTCTTTAGTTTTAAGAGTGTTAAGTCCTGAACGCACATTTAAAATGGAAGAACTTGGGCTAACGCAAACCACGCTGGCGCAGTTTAAAAAAGAAATTAAAAGACCAAACGGAATGATTATCTGCACAGGCCCAACTGGTTCTGGGAAAACAACTACTTTATACTCATTCTTAAAAGAGATAATTAATCCTGAAATTAAAATTATCACTATTGAAAATCCAATTGAATATCATTTAAAAGGGGTTTCGCAAACTCAAGTCGACAAAGAGCGTGGTTATGATTTCGCGAATGGACTTCGCGCCATAGTAAGGCAAGACCCTGATGTAATTTTGGTTGGAGAAATCAGAGATCTCGAAACGGCTCAGATTGCCATACAAGCTTCTTTGACTGGACATTTAGTTTTAAGCACATTACACACAAACGATGCCGCCGGAGCAATTGCCCGTTTACAATCTTTAGGAGAAAAAATTGCGAATATCGCGCCGGCTTTAAACATAGTAATCGCGCAAAGGCTCGTAAGAAGGGTTTGTAAAGATTGCGTAAAATTTAAAAAAGCTTCTCCTGAAGAGCTTAAAAAAATAAAAAATAATCTCAAAAATCTTCCTAAAGGCATTAAGGTAAAAAAAATAGACGCCAACATAAAAATACCATTTGCTCAAGGTTGCGAAAAATGCAATTTTACCGGATATAAGGGAAGAATAGGAATTTTAGAAACCTTTCTAGTCGACGATGAAATGGAAAAATTTATATTAAAAGCGCCGTCTATCGTTGAAATGAAAGAAAAAGCGATTAATAAAGGAATGATTTTAATGCGTTCTGACGGATTCTTAAAAGTTCTTGACGGAGTTACAACCATTGAAGAAGTTGACAGAGTGACAGTAAGCTAAAAATTTGGACGGTTAGTTTTTTAGAATTTAAATTCTAAAACAAAAAAACTAACCCTAAGGTTGGGGACCAATCTAGTTTTACAACAAAAATTTCAGAATTTTTTGAGGTGTGACCTCGCTCTCGCCAAGTCATCCATCTACAAAAATTCCAGGGTCCCCAGCCTTAAAATTAGTTTATACGGCTAATATTAGTATATTGTAATTGTAATACTTTATGGAGAATTTGTCAAGCCATTCTCTTTCCATGGATACGCGCGCGGAATACCAAACACTTGATAAAACATTGCGACCGAAAACATTTCAAGGATATATTGGCCAAACAAAAGTAAAAAAGAATATCCAAGTAATCATAGAAGCGGCTAAAAAGAGGAAAGAACCAATTGAGCATTTGCTTTTCTATGGGCAAAGCGGACTTGGCAAAACCACCATTTCACGTATTATTGCCAATGAGCTTAAAACCGATATGCGCGCGATCACAGGGCCGTCTATTGAAAAAGTTGGAGATTTGGCGGCTATTTTAACTAACCTTAAAGAAGGAGACATTCTTTTCTGCGATGAAATTCATCGTATGAACAAATTAATTGAAGAATTCCTTTATCCCGCTTTAGAAGATTTTAAGTTAAATCTTATTTTAGGCAAAGGGCCAATGGCGCGCACAATGGAGTTAAAGCTTCCGCAATTCACATTAATCGGAGCGACGACTAGATTGGCCTTGCTTACTTCTCCTTTAAGAAATCGTTTTGGGGCAACTTTTCAACTTAATTTTTATAAACAAAACGATATCGAAAAAATAATTCAAAGATCAAGCAATCTTTTAAAAATAAAAATAGCTCCTGAAGCGGTTAAACTTATTGCTCAATGTTCCCGTTTTACGCCAAGAACCGCTAACAGAATCCTTAAAAGAATAAGAGATTTTGCGCAAGTTGAAGGCGAAGGCGTAATCACAAAAAAAATTACGCGACAAGCCCTTGCTTTTTTAGAAATTGACGAACTTGGACTTGAGCCTGGAGACCGAAAAATCTTAAAAGCGATTATTGAAAAATTTAAAGGCGGACCTGTTGGGCTTCAAACTTTATCTTCCGCGACAGCGGAAGAGGAAGAAACTATTTTAGATATTTACGAACCGTATTTAATGCAACTCGGTTTTATTGAAAGAACTCCTAAGGGAAGGATCGCCACGAAAGCTGCTTATCAGCACATAAAAGCAGATATTTTCAGAGACAAAACCTCTCAAAGATTTTTAATTTAATGTTAAAAACTCTTTGCTTAATTTTAAGTTTGTCTATTTTTTTACCTCTAAATAACAAAGGGGTTTGTTTTGTTTTTGCGTCTAACGATTTTGCGAAAACAAAATCTATAAGCATCAACGAGATTGCTTGGATGGGTACAGATATTGCTTATAGCGACGAATGGATTGAATTATACAATGCTTCAAAAGAGTCTGTCAACCTTGATGGCTGGAAAATAGAAATCCAAAATAAGAATACAGCGATATTATTGGAAGGACAAATACTCGCGCAAAACTTTTTCCTTTTAGAAAGAACAGACGACGCGACAGTTGCAGGAGTTGAAGCCGATTTAATTTATACAGGAGGATTAAAGAATAACGGCGAACACTTGAAGTTAATTAACGCTAAAGGAGAATTGATTGAAAGCATTGATTGTTCTCAAGGTTGGTTTGCTGGCGACAATAAAACCAAACAAACAATGGAAAGGATAAATCCTCTGGAAAACGGAAACTCTCCCGAAAACTGGCAAACAAGCCAAGATTCTGGCGGAACGCCAAAAACTCGAAATAGTTCCGGCCGCGCGCAAAATAAAATTACGCAAACAGAATACATTCAACCCAACATAGAACCGAACCAAGCTCTTGACGATTCGGTCGGTTTGTTTTTTGAAAAAAACACTAACGGACACGAGAATGAACCGAGGATATTGATTGCTTCTGTTGTTTCTATTTTTTCCGCGACAATAATTTTAATCCTTAAAAAAACATTGAAAGCTAAATATTAATTAGCGATCACCCCAAAGCTGTTAACGCTTAAGGGATTATTTATTAATCGGCATTAGGAATTAAAAGCAAAAAATCGTCTTCCAAGTAATCTATTATTCCCATATATCCATTTAATCCATGGCAGACAGAATCAGTTCGGATATATTTCGTTTCTTTGTCCCAAAAAATTCCTCCTAAAGCCCTTTCAGGATTTTCCAAACAAAAACTATTGTCTTTTACGTAAGTGTATTGAATAAGCCATCTAATTATATCTACCACAGCTTCTTTGTATTTTGCGCAGTCTTGCCTGTTTTCCTTAAGACAGAGTTTGTGCGTATCAGCCATTACTTCGCATATCCATCCATTACCACTAGTAGAATAAGCTCCGCCTATCCGTCCATAATTTAAAAGATCTTTGGGGTTCTTTATCTGATTCGCGATGATTTGAGAGCTAAGGTCAAAAATAATTTCTTTATAATAATCTTGTTGAGAGGCATTGTAAAAATCCAGCAAAGACATAACTACCCAAGAATTTGAAATTGGATTTTTTGCTCTATATTCTCCCACTATATATTGTCTACCCGCGTCTTCGTATTTTTGAACAAAATTTTTAGCTATTTTTGCGGCAGAGTCATAATATTCCTTAACGCCTGTCGCTAAATAAGTCTTAGAAAGAGCGGACAAAACTTGTCCATTGTAAAGCAAGGATTGCTTAGAACTATGCAGCCATTTTCCATCTTCACGCTTGATGTAAGATTTTATGCTCCCATCTGGATTCTGCATTGTCATTAACCAATCAGCCCCTAATTGAGCGGATTCTAAATACCTATTATCTCCTGTTAACTCATACAACCTCAATAAGGTAAAAATTGTTTTCGAAGCAGTGCCAACAACAAATTTTTCTTCTTTTGTGTCGTTGTTTAAATAAAGAGAGTAATAAAAAGCTCCATACGCCTTAGACGACTCTTCTTTGTTCTGCATAGAAAGAATAAATTCGCCTGATGCCAATATTTGGTTCAAAAGATAATCGCTCTTTTCCTTTTCGTAAAAATTTAAAAGCGCGTATATTAAAGAAGAAGTATAAATTGTGTGCAATCTATTTTCTAAAGAATCGTCAAGAGCGTAATAATATTTATGCGCTCCGTTTTTTTCTTGATCTATTGTTTTTAAAAGATACTCCTTGCCTTGTTCTATCTTGGTTTCAATCATTTCTTTGTCTAAATTACGAATAATTATTACCCCATCTACTATTTCTGATTCCTCTATTTCTACCTTCTCTTTTTCCTCTAACTCTAAATTATTTCCATTGTCTTCAAAAGAAAGAGATTTATTGACAGAAGCAATATTCTTAGAGCAAGAAGACATTTCAAGGATGGTGCCAGAGGTGTTATAAAAAATTATTCCTATAGACAATCCGAACACGCCGAATAACAATATGTAGGGAAATATTTTTTTATGTTTATATAAAAATTCAAAGTTTATCATATATTTTATTAAAACATATTATTTGGTTAAAGCATATATCGCATACAAGGGTGCGACCTTTGCAATATTTACAATGTATGCAGAGTCGCATTCTTATATAACAACAATCAACAATGATGGACAGAGGCTGGTTTTTGGATTAAGATAAAATAAAGAGTGGTCCCAAAAATCCAAAACCAAAAAGAAACGCGCCAAAATAAATTAATCAAACTTCATAATTTATGTCAGGACATTCTCACGCAAAAACAATTCTACATAAAAAACAAATTAGCGACGCGAAACGAGGCAAGGTCTTTTCAAAACTTTCCCGCTTAATTTCTGTTACCGCAAGACAAGGAGTTAATCCTGAAACTAATTCTAAATTAAGGCAAGTCTTAGAAGAAGCTAAAAAATTTCATTTGCCTAAAGAAAACATAGAAAGAGCGTTAAAAAAAGGAACAGGAGAACTTGAAGACGAAGCCCAGCTTGAAGAATTTATTTTTGAAGCATACGGGCCAGGAGGAATAGCTTTAATTATAGAAGGCATTACTGACAACAAAAATCGCGCTTTGGGAGAGATAAAACAAATTTTAAATCAGAACAAAGGTAAATTTGCGGATTCTGGTTCGGTTAAATGGCTTTTTGAAAGAAAAGGCTGCATAACAATTGACGCTGAAGCCGAAACAATAAACAAAGAAGACTTAGAATTAAAAGCAATCGAAGCGGGAGCCGAAGACATTGATTGGCAAAATAGTGTTTTAAATGTTTACGTTGATCCCGCGAATTTAGAAAAAACAAAAGAAAGCTTAATAAAACAAAAAATAGAAATTGACTATAGCTCATTAGACTGGGTCGCGAAAGAGAAAATTAAGGTTGAAAAAGAAGATAGTCAGGCTTGTGAAAAACTTTTTGATATTTTAGACGACAATGAATCGGTCCAAGGCATTTATTCAAATTTAAAAAGCTGAAATCTATAACGCCAACACAATTTTTATGATTATTATTGGAATAGATCCGGGCATTGCAACCACTGGATTCGGGATCATAGACAAATCGCAAACAAGTAATTCAAGCCCAAAAGCAATTGACTATGGGTGTATTGAAACAGACCCTAAATTTTCTTCTGGGGAAAGGTTGCAGCTAATCAACAAAGAACTCAATAAACTCCTCAAGAAATACGAACCCAAGGTAATGGCAGTTGAAAACCTTTATTTTTTTAAAAACCTAAAAACAGTTATGCCTGTCAGTCAAGCTAAAGGAGTTATTTTATTCACGGCCGCAAAGAAAAAAATACCTATTTACGAATTTACGCCCTTGCAAGTAAAAATGGCAATAACTGGTTACGGCAAAGCGGAAAAAAAACAGGTTCAAGAAATGATTAAAGTTTTGCTTGATTTGAAAAATAAAAAATTTATTGGCAAAAAACTAAAAGACGATGCCGCTGACGCATTAGGAATAGCTTTATGCTACACTTTACACGCCCGAATGATCAGCGCGTAAATTTATAAGACGAAAGTTAACCCAGTTTTACAAAGTTTCTTTTGCCAATTTTTACAATCATTCCTTTTTTAATTTTAACTATCCTCTGCCAATCTTTTTGGATTTCGCTTTCTATTTGCACGCCTCCTTGTAAAACCAGTTGTTTTGCTTTTGATTTTGACGAAACCCCTTTTAACGCAACCAATAAGTCTAATAGAGGCAGTTCTTTTGACGCAAGTTTGACTTCTCTAACATCGTCAGGGAGATTGCCTTGTTCAAAAACCTTTTTAAACTCTTGCGCTCTCTTTATTGCTTCTTTTTCTCCATAATATAAAGCTACAATCTCTTCAGCTAATCTCGCTTTTATATCACGCGGATTGTTTTTGCTATTTTTTAGTCTTTCAATCTCTGCAAAAGGCACATTTGTTAATAACTCAAAGTAATTAAAAATAGCGTTGTCAGGCATAGACATAATTTTGCCATACATATCTTTTGCAGAATCTTCTATCCAAACACAATTTTCAGAAGTCTTACTCATTTGCCGCCCATCAATCCCAAGAATCATTGGCGTAGTTAAAATAAATTTTTCCCTGTTATTCATTTTCTTTTGAAGCTCACGGCCAATCAGCATATTAAAAACTTGGTCGGTTCCTCCAATTTCCATATCAACATCAAGAAAAACAGAATCATATCCCTGTAATAAAGGGTAGAGGGCTTCATGCGTCCAAACTGTTTCTCCTTGCTTAATTCTCCTCTGAAACATATCCCTTTGGAAAAGTTTTATAGCAGAAATATTAGACGCGATATTAATTATATCTTCAAGCCCCAGCTTTAAAAGCCACTCTCCATTGTAGCGAATTTTCACTTTCGAGAAATCCAAAATTTTACCAGCTTGCTTCTTCCATGTTTTAATGTTCGCTTCAACTTCTTGTTTTGAAATTCTTTTTCTGGCTTGAGCTCTCTGGGAAGGATCTCCGGTTAAAACCGTTCCAGTCCCAATTACTAAAATAGCTTCTTGCCCAAAATCAGCAAATTCCTGAAGCTTTCTTAAGGCGATCGTGTGTCCCAAATGCAATCTGGTATTGGTCGGGTCAATGCCTAAATAAACCCTTATTTTCTTTGTTTTAAGAAGTTTTTCAAAATCATCTTGATTGGGCAAAATTTGAGCGACCCTCCTGTTTAATAATTCTTTTAAATCTCTCTTTGTCTCCATATAAGAGCGTAATTGCGGATAAGAAATAAATACAAAAAATCGTTTTTTGCATTTTGACCGAATGCCTCAATTATGTTAATTTATTATTATATATCCTTAAATTGCGTAATATAATTTTACAACCTAAGCTATAGTCTTAATCCATAAGGATTAAGATTATAATAAAACAAAAAAAGATAAATGTAAATTTAAATTATCCTTGAGGCGTGAAATGTTTTTGAAATAAAATTGTTTGACTCTAATTAGACAGACTAAATATCTTTCAAAATTTTTAAAGTGATATAGAGAGCGTTGCTAAAATTTTGATGAGCAAATAATAAAAATAAAAACTTTAGACAAAAACCGTATTGCGTGATTCAGGGAAAACAGTAATGGCAGAAAGAAAATATTATCGCAAAATTTTTGGAAAAAAGAGAAAAAAGAGAATAGCTTTGTTTGTTTTGGCTTTGTTTGTTTTGGCTTTCTTTATTGCGGTTCTCGGATTATTTGGATTATTTATTTATTACGCGAAAGACCTACCCCGACCAGAAAAATTTACCGAAAGATCTTTTATTGAATCAACGAAAATTTTTGATAGAACGGGAGAAGTTTTGCTCTACGAATTATATGGAGAAGAAAAAAGAGAAATTGTTTCCATTGGCCAAATATCTGAAAATATCAAACACGCCCTTGTCGCGACTGAAGATGCTAAATTTTACACGCATCATGGCTTAGATTTTGAGGGAATATTCCGAGCCATTAAATTAAATTTAGATTTAAAAAGTCCAACATTTGGAGGATCAACCATATCACAACAGTTAATTCGCTCTACTTTTTTTAGCACTGAAAAAACCATAGAAAGAAAAACAAGAGAAATTATTTTAACCTTAGAATTAGAAAGACGCTATTCAAAAGAGCAAATTTTAGAATGGTATTTAAACCAGA
This sequence comes from uncultured Candidatus Saccharibacteria bacterium, assembly GCA_964469955.1. Classification (GTDB taxonomy): domain Bacteria; phylum Patescibacteriota; class Minisyncoccia; order Minisyncoccales; family GWA2-38-27; genus CAYXZK01. Next base: position 26,189 of record CAYXZK010000015.1, read on the forward strand.
TACCTTTTGGTCCCAATATTTACGGCATTGAAGCTGCTTCAAAAACTTATTTTGGCAAACAATCAAAAGATCTTTCTATTGCGGAGGCGGCTGCTTTGGCGTCTATGGTTAAAGCTCCCAGCTTCTTTTATCCTTACGGCCAACATAAAGAAGATCTTCTAAATAGAAAAGATTATGTTATCAAAAGAATGGAGCAAGAGAATTACATAACCGCGGAACAGGCTATAGAGGCAAAAAATGAAGAACTAAAATTTGTTGAAAGAGAGAAATCAATTAAAGCTCCTCATTTTGTTTTTTATATAGAAGATTATCTTTTTGAAAAATATGGACAAGATTTTTTAGAACAGGGAGGATTAAAAATTTACACATCTCTTAATTGGGAATTTCAAGAGATAGCTGAACGCGTTGTGGCAGAAGGCGCCGCAAGAAATAAAACTTATTTCAACGCCTACAATGCCTCTTTGGTTGCGATTGAACCAAAAAGCGGAGAAATCTTGGCAATGGTAGGGTCAAAGGACTGGTCTGGCGAACCAGAAGGATGCGACGAAAAAACAGGCATATGCAAATTTGACCCTAAGGTTAATATCGCAACCTATAGAATAGGACGGCAACCAGGCTCTTCGTTTAAACCATTCGTTTACGCTACCGCTTTTCAAAAAGGATATAGCGACGAACATATTGTTATTGACGAAGAAACAGATTTTGGAATTTGGGGAGGAAAACATTATATTCCTTCAAATTATGATGGGAAATTTAGAGGTCCAGTCACTCTTAGAGACGCATTAGCGCAATCATTAAATATTCCTGCGGTTAAAGTAATCGCAGATTTAGCAGGGCAAGAAGATAGCATTGCCAACGCAATCAAGTTTGGCATTACGACTTTAACCCGCCCTGCTTCTTTTTACGGTCTATCAATTGTATTGGGGGGAGGTGAAGTCAAATTGCTTGATATGGTTTCTGCTTATGGTGTTTTCGCGAACCAAGGATTGCAAATCCCTCCTGTTTCTATTCTAAGAATTGAAAATTCAAACGGAGAAGTCGTAGAAGAAAATAAAAAAAGCCCTAAAAGGGTTTTAGAGGCAGAAGTTGCCATATTGATGAGCGACATTCTTTCAGACAATGAAGCCAGAGCTCCTATGTTCGGGCCTTATTCCTCTTTATATTTCAAAGATTATGATGTAGCAGCGAAAACAGGCACAAGCGGAGATTATAGAGACGCTTGGACAATGGGTTATTCTCCTTCAATTGTTGTTGGCGTATGGGCAGGAAATAATGACAACAGCCCAATGGCAGCAAGGGCAGGTGTCGCAATCGCAGGTCCAATCTGGAGAGCGTTTTTGTTAGAAGTTCTTCCCAAGCTACCTAATTTAAAATTTCCAGAACCAGTTCTAAACAAGCCCGAACAAAATGAAAACGCGGAACAGAACCCCTAAAGTAATTCAATTTATTGTTTTTTGTGTTTATGTTAAAATAAAACAATGAACAATGAATAATAGGAGGCAGATATTAGTAAATAAAAAACAACAAGCAAGAAGCGAAATAATAAATAAAATTTTAGAATTTAATTAATACTAAGCTTTAGTCAAATTGCAAACAATAAGCAGTAAACAGTAGAAAAATAAATTAATTACTGCTCGCTGTTCATTGTTCGCTGTTCATTGCTATATTATGATTAAATATACAAAACCAGAGCTTTGGAAAATCTATGAAAAACTCCCTAAAGAATTGCAACAAGTTATTTTTTCCGAAGAAACAGCCAATCATATCTATAACGCCTGTAAAGAAAACGGCGTCACAACCACAAAAACAATTTCTAAGATCGCGGAAAACACTGGATATGTTCTTCTCGGCATTCTTCCTCTTAAAGAGTTTAAAACAAAATTAAGCAAAGAGACCAAGTTAAAAAAGGAAACACTGGAAATAATTTATGACGAAATAATTAGGTCTGTATTCTTGCCAGCAAAGGATATTCTGCATAAAACGCACGGAATCACGATTGAGCTCAAAGAAGAGCAAGAAGCGAAGTCCTCAACGCTAAACACAAAAGAAGCAGAAAAGACAAAAGCAAAGATAGATAAATATATGGAGCCAATCGATGACAGCGAATGATGAACAATAAATAATGAACAACGGACAATGAGAAGCAGAAATCAGCAAGTATAGAGCAATAAACAAAAAACGAAATAATAAATAAAATTTTGGTATTTAATTGATGTTATATTTTAGTTGAATCACAAACAACATGCAATAAACAGTAAAAAATAAATTAATTAGTTGCTTACTGTTCGCTGTTCGTTGTTTATTCTTTATATGGAATTTATTGTTCCTCAATTTTTAGAGAGAAAACCAAAAATAGTCGGCCCTTTTACTTTTGGTCAATTTATATTTATAGGCATAGCCGCGGGAATTGCTATTTTCCTGTATTTTATCTTGCCAATAACATTTTTTATTATCGCAGCAATAATTTTAATCGGAGGAGGTCTTGCTTTAGCAGTAGTTAAAATCAATAAAATTCCTTTGCCTGTTTTAATTAAAAATTCTTTTATTTTTCTTTTTAAACCCAAAATATATCTTTGGAAACGAAGAGATATGCCAGCAGTAATTATAAAAGAAAAAGAAAAATTGCGAGAAGATAAAATGAGAAAGGAAGAAAAAGAGAAAGAGTCTCCCTTAAGGGTTGCTACAGGAAGTCAATTAAATAATTTATTCACCAGCCTAGAGACAAAAAATAAATAGAAATTCGTAGAAAACCTGTAGGAGTAGAAAACCTGTAGGAGTCTGACTCCTACAGAACTCCTACAGAAAAGATTCCTACAGAAAAAATTTATAAGAAATTAGTAATTTTATGAAACAGTCTTCAACTCAAGATTTTTTAGAATTTCAAGAAATCAAACAAGGAATAATTATTTTGAAAGATAAAAGCTTAAGATCGGTTATAATGGTCTCGTCTTTAAATTTTGTTTTAAAATCAACAGAGCAACAAAACGCCATCTTATATCAATTCCAAAATTTTCTTAATTCTTTAGATTTTTTTTGCGAGATAGTCATCCAGTCAAGAAGAATCAATATAATTGGCTATTTGGATAAACTTAAAGAACTTGCAAAAACAGAAAAGAACGAACTTCTTAAAATACAAATTACAGAATACGGAAAATTTATTAAAGATATGGTAAAGAGCGAAGCCATTATGCAGAAAACTTTTTACGTAATAATCCCTTTCTCTCTTATGGAAACAAGAGCAAAGGGAAAGCAATCTATTCCTAAAATACCCGCCTTAACCGAAGAAATGTTTCAAAGAGCAAAAATACAATTGCTCCAAAGAGTAGAATTTGTGAGTTTGGGACTAAGGTCTTGCGGCCTTTCTTCTGTTCCCCTTAATACATTAGAGTTGGTTGAACTTTTTTGGAGCTTAAACCATCCTGCCGAAGCAGAGAGAGGGTATTATCCCCAAATTCCGCCAGAGTTAACCGAATAACGCCGAATCATTCTAAAAATTTAGACGCGCGCGATATTTAAAAATATAAAATCGATAAATCAAAGCGCTAAAAATTAAAAAATTAAGTAAGAGCAAATGAAAATTCCTTTTTTTAAAGCAAATCCCAAAATTCCTGAAATTAGCACAGGGGAACCGCTTAAAATAATTGACATTGTTGCCCCTTCCTCTATTGAGGCAAAACATAATTGCCTTAAAATAGGCGAACGCTTCACGAAAAGCTATTTTGTTTTTTCCTATCCAAGATATTTAAGCACAGGTTGGCTTTCGCCTATAATTAACTTAAATATTCCAATGGACATTGCTTTCCATCTCTATCCGGTTGAAAGCGAAAAAATTCTCAAAAATTTAAGGAAAAGAGTCACCGAAGTACAAGCCGAAATCGGAGAACGGGAAGAAAAAGGACTTATTAGAGAACCTGAATTAGAGACCGCTTACGGCGACTTAGAAGATTTAAGAAGCAAGCTCCAAACAGCGCAAGAAAGAATGTTTAGAATTGGGCTTTATATTACTGTTTATGGAAAAACAGAAGAAGAATTGATGGATATTGAAACTAGCTTAAGGTCAATTTTAGAATCAAGGCTAATCTATATTAAACCGGCATTGTATCAACAAAAACAAGGTTTTATTTGTTCGTCTCCCTATAATTTAGATCCTTTGAATGTTTCTACCTTAATGAACACAAGCCCTTTATCAAGCATCTTCCCTTTTATTTCTTTTGACTTAAGCTCAAATGAAGGCATTCTTTACGGAATTAATAGACACAACTCTTCTTTAGTATTATTTGATCGTTTTACTTTAGCGAACCATAACTCTGTAATTTTCGGCACAAGCGGAAGCGGTAAATCTTACGCTATTAAATTAGAAATTTTAAGATACCTTATGCTTGGCGTCGCGTGTATTGTTATCGACCCTGAAAACGAATATAAGCCTTTGTCAGATGCCGTGGATGGCTCTAATTTCAATATCTCTTTATCTTCACCCCATCATCTTAACCCATTTGATTTAGCGCAACCAAGGGAAGACGAAAAACCGGAAGATGTGTTAAGGGCAAACATTAATAGCTTGCTTGGTTTAATAAGGATTATGTTTGAAGGATTAAACGCTGACGAAGCCGGAATAGTTGAAACCGCTTTATATGAAACTTATGCCGCTAAAGATATTACGCCTGACTCTGATCCAAAAATGTGGGGAACAGAAGAAAGTCCTTTCCCTTTAATGGGGGATTTGGAAGAAATTCTTTTAACAATGGAGGGAGCCGAATCTTTAGTAAAACGGATTCAAAGATTTACCAAAGGAACTTACGCAAATTTTTTCAATCAGCCCTCTAATGTTGACATGGAGAATAGATTAGTTGTTTTTGGCGTTAGAAATATGGAAGACGAGCTACGGCCAATGGCAATTTTTGTAATTTTAAAATATATTTGGAAAACAGTTACATCTAAAATGCAAAAACGGCTTTTGGTAATTGATGAAGCTTGGTGGCTTATGAAAAATATTGATAGCGCGTCTTTTCTCTTCGGAACAGTTAAAAGAGCCAGAAAATATTGGTTGGGAGTAACCACCGTTACCCAAGATGTTAATGACTTTATGAATTCCGATTATGGAAAACCAATCATTACCAATTCAGCTATGAAGCTTTTAATGAAACAAAGTCCGGCGACAATCGGTGTCGTTAAAACAACCTTTGATTTAACTGAAGAAGAAAAATTAAGTTTATTGGAAACATCTGTCGGCGAAGGAATCTTTTTCGCAGGCTTAAAGCATATTTTGATGAAAACAATCGCGTCTTATACGGAAGACCAAATAATCACAACTTCGCCTGAAGAAATCGAAAAAATAAAGCAAGCCAAAAAAGAATTTGAATAACAGATAAAAAGATAGATAGCAAGCAACCAAGTCGTCTTGTTGCGCTCCTTTGTCAGATACACTGACGTAATTTATGCAAGCCAACAAAG
>CAYXZK010000016.1:0-2105 GCA_964469955.1 uncultured Candidatus Saccharibacteria bacterium
GCGTCCCGGTGACATCGGGGAGGCCATTGGTTCAAATCCATTACCGCCCACCAAATTTTAAGGTATAGAGTTAAAAACATAGAATGCGGAATTTGAAATTAAAAATAATTTACGAAGACAATAATTTAATCGCAGTAGATAAGCCAGCAGATATTACGGTTTTTCCTCCTCCTTTCGCGAAAAATATAACAGACAGAGAGAACAACACATTAATAGATTTACTCTTGCGCGAATATCCTGATTTAAAAAACACAGGTAATCCTCCAAGTTATGGCATCGCGCATAGATTAGACAGAGAAACTTCAGGCGTTCTTTTGGTCGCAAAAAATAACGAGAGCTTGCTTTTTTTACAAAAACAATTTAAAAAGAGAAAAGTAGAAAAAAAATACATAGCTTTAGCAACAGGAAACGTTAAGCAAGACAAAGGAAAAATCAACACTCTTATTGGCAGAAATCCAAAAGATGGCACAAAACAAAGAGTTTATTCGTATCTAGAGCCAGGTTTAAAAACAAAACGAGAGGCAATAACCGAATACAAGGTAATAAAAAGATTTGGAGGTAAAGACAAATATACTCTGCTTGAAGTCATTATTAAAACTGGCAGAAAGCATCAAATAAGATGCCACTGCGCTTATCTTGGATTTCCGCTTGCCGGAGATAAAATTTATTCTTTTAAAAATAGTCCTTGTCCGCAAGGATTAAAGCGGCAATTTTTGCACGCGAGTTATTTGAAGATTGAATTACCTAACAAAGAACATAAGGAATTCATATCTGAACTGCCAGAAGATTGTAAAAAAGTATTAGAAAACCTTAATCACAAAGAAACATTAAACAATAAACAATAAATATTAATCTATTGTTCATTGTTCACTGTTCGTTAATCTGATGACTACTAAAATTGAAGATTTCAACAAAACTCAACTAAGACAAGATATACCTGATATAAGACCAGGGGATACTGTTCGCGTTTATCAAAAAATCAAAGAAAAAGACAAAGAAAGAATCCAGCTTTTTGAAGGCATTGTGCTTGCCAGAAAACACGGCAAAGGAATTTCAGCCACAATTACTGTTAGAAAAATAATTTCTGGTATAGGAGTAGAAAAAATTTTTCCGATTCATTCGCCCTCTATTGAAAAAATGGAGGTTACAAAAAGATCAAAGGTTAGAAGAGCAAAATTGTATTATCTAAGAACCGCGAAAGGTAAAAAAGCGAAATTAAAAAGAAAAGATTTCGCGCAGGCTATATCCAACGAGGACAAAAAACCAAAAATAGTTGAAGAAAAACCCACAGACACTGTGCCTGAACTAAAAACAGAACCAAAAGAGGACAATAAAACAGAAAAAGAAGTAAAAGGAGCTGAAGAAAAATAATGCGGACGTGGCGCAATTGGTTAGACGCACAGGACTGAGGCTCCTGGGAGATTTTTCTCCATGTGGGTTCGAGTCCCACCGTCCGCACCATGGGCACTTGGCGCAGTGGTAGCGCGTCTGCTCTACACGCAGTAGGTCGGGGGTTCGAATCCCTCAGTGCCCACATAAATTTTTCGCTTTGCTTAAAATTCAAGTATTTAGTAATTAGTAGTTTATAATTAGAGCAAGGAATAATTATATTATGAGCGAAAAATTTATCCCTACTTACAAATTACTCACACAAATTACAAATTTCATGTTATGCTAAGATAAGTTTATGCCGCGGTAGCTCAGTGGTAGAGCGCTTCTCTGAAAAAGAAGAGGTCGTGAGTCCAATTCTCACCCGCGGCACATTTTAAAATGCGGGAGTAGCTTAGTGGTAGAGCGTCTCGTTGCCAACGAGAAGATCGCGGGTTCGATCCCCGTCTCCCGCTCCATTTTTTGCCCGCGAGCCGACAGGGTCTCTGCTTATAAAGGTCCAGACACATATTTACCAGTACATAGGGTTGACAAAAACATCTAAATAAGATAGTATTACAACATAACCCCGTCATAGGGGTTTTGACATAATGAGCCTAATATAAAAAATTGAAAATAACAATATAAATATGGATATCAGCTTAAAACCTTTTGGTTTGCTTAGTCTGCCTAAAAAAATCAAAGCCTTTTGGCGCAAAAAAGAAAATATTTTTAAT
>CAYXZK010000017.1:0-8351 GCA_964469955.1 uncultured Candidatus Saccharibacteria bacterium
GAACATCCTTCGTGGTTTGGCGTATCGCCACCATCGCATTTGTATGTTGCTCCATTAATTGTTCCATTATTGTCATTGCCACTCATATCTATTACGGTCGCGCCTCCCCCTTCGTTAAAATTCCAGATACCAACTGCGTCAATTCCCATAAGATGATATATTTGAGCTTCAAAACTAAGGCTATTGGCAATTCTTGCTTCTTCGCTTGCCCCTCCTAAAGATACGTAAATAATTGAAGCCAATACTCCTATTATCGCGATAACGACCAATAACTCTATTAACGTGAACGCTTGTTCGTTTTTAACCTTCATTAATCATTTATTATTGATTACTGATTATTAATTATTAATTATTGATTATTAATTATTGATTATTAATTATTGATTATCGATTGCTTATCGTTCACCACCCCCCGAAGTTGTTAATAGTCTTGGGGATCACTTGTCAGTGATTTAGATTTCAATAGTCTGTTATTATAAACAAAAAGTTTATTTCTTTAAGATCAAATTTAGATTTAATTTCAGCCTGTTGAAAAGGCTCTGTGTCGTCTTGTCTAGTTTTTGCTATTTCTCCAACCAAAAGACCTGTCGGAAAAATTCCTCCTAAATTACTAGTTACAACAATATCATCCACGAAAATTTCTTTATCTTGAGGTATAAAGTCAAGTAAGATTTTAGAATGGCCTTCTCCTTTTACTAATCCAAAAACATTTCTTTCTTGGATCTTAGCATCAAGAGAAGATTCTTTATTAGAAATTAACATTGCTTTTGAAAAATTTTCATAAACTTCGCTTATACTTCCTAACAAAACTTTTTCCTGCGTGATAACAGGCATCTTTTCCACGATTTTATCTTGAGAACCTTTGTTTATAAGAATAAAGTCTTGGGAAATATCTTTACCTATTATCTCAGCTAATGTTAGCTTAAATTCTTTATCAATATTTATATTCAATGATTCTCTTAAAAATTTGTTTTGTTCTTCTGTTGCGTTTAAAAGAGCAATCTTAGCCAATAATTCCTTGTTTTTGAGAGTTAATTCATTTATTTTACCAGCATTGTCCTTGATTCCAATAGCCTTATGCAAAAATTCTGAAGAACTCTCCCCTATTTTCCACAAAGATCTTTGTAAAGGAGAGGAGATTGAATAAAAAAATGTTTTTATTGGTTCTTGAAAAAAATAAAACCCGAAAATAATCAAAACAATTAAAACGATTCTTATTAAAAACTTATTCCTTTGGGACGATTTACTTCTTCTTGAAAGCAAAAATTTCATATTTCGTAATCTTTGTATTTTTAAATTAAAAACCTTGTAGTTTTATTAGTAGAGATTTTTACATTTTATTTAATTTTAACCTTAAATCGCTAAAAAAGCAAAATCCCGCGAACTATGCGGGACTTTACTGATAATCGTATCCATTTAGCGAGGGCTACCTACTTTCTTGCATAAGCAATATCATCGGCCTTAGTATATTTCACTTCTGTGTTCGAGATGGTAACAGGTGGAACAATACCAGTATAGCCCCCATTAAATGGATATGATTGTTAATTTTGGAATTCAAGACAATTTAATCCTTGAATTGTGAAATGCTTTTTAAGATAAAATTATTTAGCTTTGATTAGATGGTTGTTAAAATTTTTAGAGCAATATTGAATAAATATCGTTGATAAAATTTTAACAAGCAGATGGCAAAGATAAAAATTTTAGACAAAACCGCATTTTGCGATTAAAGGATTTAACACTTTTAGCTAAAAACAAAGGATTAAAGCTCTTCATACTTTAAAATTAGTAAAGGAAAATATGATTTATTAGTACTGCTCAGCTGAAGACATCACTGTCCTTACACTTGCAGCCTATTAACCTCGTGATCTCCGAGGAATCTTGCCTAACTAATAAAAGTTAGGCAATCCAACCAAATGGCTGAATTGAATCCTAATCTTGGGAGGGGCTTCGCGCTTAGATGCTTTCAGCGCTTATCCCTTCCTGACATAGCTACCCAGCAATGCTCTTGGCAGAACAGCTGGTAGACCAGAGGTCAGTTCAGTCCAATCCTCTCGTACTAAGACCAACTTCCCTCAAGATTCTACGCCTGCGGTAGATAGGGACCAACCTGTCTCACGACGGTCTGACATATTATTCTTGCATTACTGCAAGTACGGACTATATCTTTCCCAAAATAATTATATTGGGACTGGCGTATTGTAGCAGGTTATCTGCTACCTCGTCCTTGCGGACTCAGTCTCTACGGGGTCCTATATATTTCATAAGACTTCCCACGATATTATCCATTTATTTTATTATATCATAAAATAAATTGGACTTCACCGTTATTAGCCAGTTTATACTGGGCTCATATTCACTTACCCAGCTCGCGTATCACTTTAATCGGCGAACAGCCGAACGCTTGGGAGCTTCTTCACCCCCGCGCTGTGATGAGCCGACATCGTTTTTAATTCCATTATTTCTAATGGCAAGGACTATATCTTCACCCAATTTTTATATGGGGTTGGCGTATTATAACAGTTTAAACCTGTTATCCCTTGACTTTCGTCAAGAAGTCTCTACGGGGTTAAACATTTATTTCGTCTCGTAAAATGTATTAACTTCCCACGGTATTACCCATTATTTTAATTATACCATAAAATAATTAGGGTTTCACCGTTATTAGCCAATTTTTTCGTCTCGTATTTATTAAAATACAAGATACAGCATTACTACTATAACACCCCGAATTTGTCGGTAAATTTGTTGAGGTGTCGAACAGGGCCGTTGATATGGGCTCGCGGGCCCTACTAACCTGTTATCCCCGGGGTAACTTTTAGCTGATGATCTTCGGATTTTCTATTAAAATCCATCGGTTCACTAAGTTCTGGTTTCCCAACTGCGCACAATATACTGTTTGCAGTAAAGCCGGCTTATGGCTTTGCCCGATCACTCCGATTTCCATCCGGAGCTAGCCGACCTTTAAACGCCTCCGTTACTTTTTAGGAGGCAAGTGCCCCACTTAAACTGCCCATCAGACACTGTTTTCCGTTTTAAAACGAAATTAGAATTAAGACTTTAGAAGAAAGGTGTTTCATTGGCGACTCTGCCCCTTCCGAGAAAGAGGCTTCATAGTCTCCCTTCTACGCTACGCATCTAAAACCAAAACCCAATATCTAACTACAGTAAAGCTCCCGGGGTCTTTCCGTCTAGCCGCAGGTAACCGGCATCTTTACCGGTATTGCATTTTCACCGGGCTACTCCTGGAGACAGTTTCCTAGTCGTTAAACCTTTCATGCGGGCCGTAACTTACACGGCAAGGGATTACGCTACCTTTGGACGATTATAGTTATCGCCGACGTTTACTGGCGCTTCACTCACTTAGCCTTTACCATAAGGTAAAGACCGACGAGATTAACGTTCCAGCACTGGTCAGGCCTCAACCCCTATACATCCTCTTACGAGTTAAGCAGGGATCTGTGTTTTTGGTAAACAGTCGCTAGGAAGACTTTCGCTGCGCCCCGCAAAATTGCGGGGAGTCCATATTGCGAACTTACGGACACTTTTTTGCCGAGTTCCTTCAGGAGATTTCACCCGTTCACCTTGGCGCTTTTACGCCATCCTACCTGTGTTGGTTTGCGGTACGGACCAAGTATCTAATTAACTTCTAAAAAGTTTTTCTAGGGAGCTTGCTCATTTGAGTTCACCCCACACGAATGCGAGGCTTCCCCTCAACCCTTGAAAAATCTCAGGTAAAGGACGTGAATCCAATAACTCGCTCAAACTACTAAACTTCGTCGCTTTTTAGAATTAAATACTCGGGGGCCGGAATATTAACCGGCTGTCCATCGACTACGCCTTTCGACTTTGCCTTAGGACCGCCTAACCCTTGGATGATTGTCATTGCCAAGGAAACCTTAGGTTTTCGGTGTCTCGATATCTCATCGAGATTGCGGTTACTCGTGCCAACATTCTCACTTCTTAGCATTCCACCAAATTTTACAATTTGACTTCGTTATGCTAAAAACGCTCCCCTACCACTCCGCAGTATTGCGGAGTCCTTATCTTCGGTACTGAGCTTTAGTCCCGTAAATTTTCGGCGCCAAACTCTTTAATTAGTAAGCTGTTACGCACTTTTTAAAGGATAGCTGCTTCTAAGCTAACCTCCTAACTATCTATAGAATTTGACTTCCTTTGAAACACTTAGCTCTCAATTTAAAAATTGATCCATCAAAAAGACGGAAGTTTAGGGACCTTAGATTAAGATCTGGGCTGTTTCCCTTTCGACCATGGAGCTTTGCCCCCACAGTCTAACTCCAACTACACGTTTACAGTATTCGGAGTTTGATTGGGTTACCTGGGTTACCCCACGATAATCCATTCAGTGCTCTACCCCTGTAAATTGTATATAGTCAGGCTAGCCCTAAAGCTATTTCGGGGAGAACCAGCTATTACCAAGCTCGATTAGCTTTTCACTTCTTACCACAGCTCATCCCAGAGTATTGAACGGCTCACGGGTTCGGGCCTTCCCCCGCCTTTCGGCGGGGTTCACCCTGTCCATGGCAAGCTCGCTTGGCTTCGGGTCCTAAGCAATCAGCATATAATACGCACTATTAATACTCGCTTTCGCTACGCCTTTACTCCGTAAGAGTTTAGACAAAGCTAATTACTTAGAGTCGTTGGCTCATTCTTCAATAGGCACGCCATCACCCCGCAGTAATGCAGGGCTCTGACTCGTTGTGGGCAAAATGGTTTCAGGTTCTATTTCACCGCCCTTACAGGGCTGCTTTTCACCTTTCCCTCACGGTACTAGTTCACTATCGGGGATATCGTAGTATTTAGCCTTGGCCGATTAGTCCGGCCTGCTTCCCTCAGGGTTTTCTTTTCCCGAGGTACTTAAGTAAGATAACAAGGAGCGTAAAATGATTTTCGGATACGGGACTATTACCCTTTATAGTATCCCTTCCCAGGGTATTTCTCCTAACCAAATTACCTAAATGCTCTCCCTCAAACCAGCAATAAATTGATAGTTCGACATTATCTCCTTACAACCACCGCTCGCACAAAAGCGCAAACGATTTTGGGCTCTTCCCTTTTCGCTCGCCGCTATTAAGGGAATATTGAATTGCAAAAAGCAATTCTATTTTTTTCTTTTCCTCCGCTTACTGAGATGTTTCACTTCAGCGGGTTCGCTTTCCGCGATATTGCGGAATATCTCACATCACTGCAAGATGGGTTTCCCCATTCGGAAATCCTCGGATCAAAGGTTGCTAAGCACCTCCCCGGGGCTTATCGCAGCCACGCTACGTCCTTCATCGCCTCGATATCCCAAGGCATCTACCATTTGCCCTTAAAATTTTTCCAATACTATTATTCCGTAATAAAACAGAATAAAAAGTATGAAGATTTTAACCCTTTGTTTTTAGCTAAACCTTTTATCTCCGGTGAAAGATAATTGATAAGCTCAAAGAGTTAATGTTTAATTTGAATTGATTCCATCTTTACCTTGTTAAAAGTATAAAAATATATAGATATAACAAGGCTTATTTTTCAATGAACATTCTTTTCTTTACATTAAATCAAAACACTGAACAAATAAAAACCGCTTATAGAAACGGCTTTCAAAAACAACAAAAATCAAAATTAGAAAATTAGCCGATTCTTTTATTTTTTTTGGTTCTTATTGTTCTTTCTCATAATTCCTGTAATTATATATTCCAATCTTAGCAAAGCAAAAATCTTTGTCAAGTTTTTACGCTTGATAAAGATATAGGTAGCACTTTATATAACTCTATAAATCCATTTTCTTGATATTTTCTTTGAAAAAGTTTTCAACAACTCTCGATTAATTCTATCTTTCAAAAGATGATTTTTTCGTCTGCAATATCATCAAGATAAATTAATTGTTCTAAAAATAAACAAGAATTAAAATCATCCTGATATTTTTCAGCTATTTTTATAATCTCGTTTAAGTTAGAATAATTTTCTGTAAAAATGTGGAGGACAGTCCTCTACGTATTCCCTGTAAGAGTTCTGTAAAAATAAACAAAATCCCCCATTAAATATGGGGGATTTTTCTTTCTAGGAATTAATTATTTTTCAAGTTTTTCTTTAAGGTCTCTTATTACTTCAGCAGCCACATCTCTTCCCCCAAGTCCGAATGCCAAACCAACAGAAATAACTATCATTACCACAACTCCTCTGAATAAATCCGTCATAAATGGTTGCGCGACTCCAAGTTGATACAATATTATAAGTATTGCAAAAACCCAAATTGACCATTTAACAATTGAACCTGCTAATCTTCCGTATCCAACCTTTGATCCTTCTATGGTTGTTCTAACGATTTTTTCTAAGATATCAACGATAATTACCGTTACAACAAAAATCAAAACAGCGATAATAACATTTGGCAAGTAGTTTAGAACATTTGTAATAAGCACCGCGAATTGAAAAAGACCCAATATCTGCACCGCCGCAAGCAAAAATACAAGCATTAAAATCCATTTAAATATCGCTCCGATAAAATCTGAAACATCTGCCTTAATGTCTGCTTTTTCCAAAGCTCTATCCCAACTCCCTTTTTCAAAAATTTTGTCAAATTTTGCTTTTCTTAATATTTCAGCTACCAATCTTCCAAATCCGGCAGAAACAAGCCATCCAATCAAGAATACAATAAGCGCGCCGATAAGATTTGGGGTAAAATTAATGAAACCCTGCCAAAGACCTAAAAGCGCTTCTTTTGTTACTTCAAACCAATCAACTAACATAATTTTTAATTTTAAAATTAAAATTTCATTATCACGACCTTTTATAAAATTATATCATGGATGCAAGTCAAGCGTCTTGTGGAAAACTTTTTTATTCCTATTTTCTATATTTTTCTAATTTTAATTTAGTTATCCACAGAAAAACTTATTGTTTTCTCAAAAAAATGATAAAATTACATAATTATATAAATACGCTAACCAGATAAAATAATTAAAAAAATTTATGGAAAAAAATACAAAAATTCAAAAGAAACCAAATAGTAAGATAAAAAAAATAACCCTAATAAATCAAGATTATTTTAAAAAAATACGCTTAAAAATAGAGGTAATTGTTTTAATTATCCTTATACTAATTGGAGGCTATCTTATTTATAAAAGAATCACAGAAAAACCAGAACAACCTATCTCTCAAGAACCTAAGTGTGAAATTTTATACGAAGATTGCAGAAATATAAGCTGTCGTTATTACGATATGTGCAATACGACTGATTTTGAAGCTTGTGTTATTTATGATTGTGGCTCTGTGATAAAAGCAGTTATAACAGATAAAAACGGTCAAAACATCACAAGAGAGAAAGAGAAAACAGATATGATAGAAACTTATAATATTGTTCAGGCTTGTAGGGGCACAACTAAAATTATAAACAATGAGTGCGTTAAAGACAAAAGAGAGTTAAAGGTACAAGTTGAAACTCAAGGCAATTGTCCAATTGATTCTTTTATGGTTAATCAAGGTCAAAAAAACTACGTACCTCAATTTGAGAAAAAAGACGATTATTTTTATTTGATTTTAGAGAATTGCAATCAAATATTAAAGTTAGTCGCAATTGGCACAAACGGTGCTTTAATTGAATAATATTATTCAAAAACCTTATGTTTAAAAAAAATACATCACACAAAAAATTCATTTTTAATCTCTTGTCTCTTGGATCTATTTTAGTTTTGTCTCTTTTGTTGCTATTACCCAAAAACGCAGCTGCCTCCTATCTTGACGATTATTGGGAAGACACCTTTGAGAACCAAACACTTATAGATGTAGACAAATCAAGTAATATCAGATTAGACCAAGATCAAGAAATAATTGAAATTTATAATTACTCTAATATTGGAACAACTATCTATGAAAACGATTTTAATGAACAAGGCCCGTTAGATTTTGCTAATAGCAATGATTTTAATAACTTGGGTAGCGAAATTCCTTTTTCAAACAATGGTTTTGAAGACGGTAATCTTAATAATTGGACAACAGGCGGAAATAAAAACTGGTCTGCTATCCAACCCGGTTATAATAGTTCATGGTCAGCTCACAGCGGTGATATTATTCAAAATCAATCCACCTACATTGAGAGAACTTTCTCGGGTCCAGCTACGCTTATCTTTGACTGGAGAGTTTCTGGCGTTTGGAATGATTGTTTGGTTTTATACGACAACAACAACGAACAAGATAAAATCTGCGGTATTGGGGGTTGGAGTGAATACACTTATTCTATTGGTGGAGGTAATCATATTATTAAATGGCAATACGAAAAAGGACCTAATAGCGGCGGAAGCGGAGCATGGATTGATAATGTTAAGGTAATGGATCCAGGTTTAGAAAACTGG
>CAYXZK010000018.1:0-24063 GCA_964469955.1 uncultured Candidatus Saccharibacteria bacterium
GTTTTTAAATAATCTAATTTTTCTTTCAGTTTTTTAAATTGTTCTAATGTTAAATATTGAAGCATAAATAATTAGCTGGTATCCTCGGTCTTGAGCCGACGTTTTAAGGGGAATTCGGGGCGGTTTCGGGGTGTCCTCACCGACCCGCCTCGGTCTAAGGTTATTTTTGGAATTTTCTCTGACTATCAAGTGCTATTTCAACACATTCTTCAGGGTCATAGCCTAAATCATCGCACCATCTAACAGTTGAGGATATAATATTCCCCAATTCTTTCTTTAACTCGGTGTCTGTATGGATTGCTTTGTCTTTTTCCGCATTCCGTTCCCACCGGCAAATATCGCCGAAGACCTTGCCCATTGCCGGTATAATTTGAGAGAGGGTCATTCTCATGTCAGCCCAAATTTCTCTCTCAATTCGTAATATTTCTTTTATTTCCATGTTTTTTAATTTTAATTATAATAGACCTTTCTTTTAATTTTATAGCCCAACCTTCATTAGCAGATATTTGTATTTTATATGATATTTTAGCAAAAGAAAAGAGCCTCCTGCGAAAATATCGCCGAAGGCTCAAGGACTTAAGAGAATCAAACTCTCAAGTCTTCAAGGTTCAGAACTTCCGAGCAGACGAGACACCAATGAAGTCGTAGCGGTAGTCATCCCAGCAGTAGTAGACAGCGAGACCATCCGAAACGAAGCCGCCGACACTGACATGGTCGCCATCCGAAAACACAGATGACATGCGAACATAGATATGCTCGAACAGACGTTCGCCAGTGGCCATGTAATGACCAATGATAGTGTAAACCATCACTTGGGCTGTCGGAACTTCGTCCTCCTCGCTGATAAGAGCCAGTTGCTCTTCCCAGTTCTTTAAGGTGGAGTAGCCCACTGGTGTCTTGCGAACCAGTTGCCAGCTTATTTCGCCACGCTCTTTAGCAAAGGATTGCTTGTTATACCAAGCATCTTCATGGCTGAAGAAAAGCTTTCGCTCAACCTTGCCACGAACCTCAAGAATCGAAAGCGGGAAGACCGCTACGAGAACATGAGTGTTCTTTGCTTTTTGGAGAACCTCTTCAGAGAAAGGAATCTCCGATAAAACAAGGGTTTGCTGGCGGGTCGGATTGACCCCGAAATGCCGGATGGCTTCCTCGACACCGAACATATTTTTGCCCATGATTTCACGGGCACGCTTCTGGCTGGTCGTCGGCTCAAAGCCGCCATTCTGAATCAATCTGACCACTTTCGTGGCAAGGTCGTTGCCCTTCGAGTCAATAACTTTCTGGGCAAGGGGTTCTGTGAGACCTGCAGTCTCCAGTTTTAATAGGAGCTCGTGCTCCTTGTGCACCGACAGGGTGCGGCTCACCATAGTTTTCATGGCATACCTCCTATTTTTTATTTCCGAATCGTTCGGATTTACGGCTTACCTCTTCATGAGACGAGCATTTTAGAAACCAACCAAACTGACTTCCAAAATGCTCATCTCATAGTGTTCTAAATTATGTTTAAAAGAACTATTTACAACACCATTATTACAACAAACTGTTAGAAAAGTCAAGTTTGAATAAAACCGTTTTGTTCTTAAAAGTTCGATGTACAGTCGGGGTACCGGGATAGTTTCTCGAACTATTTGTCAAAATATGAGGCGGATCGGTCTCTCGAACCGCGCTCAAGGTAGCTGCGGGACTAGGATTCGAACCTAGATTAATAGAGCCAGAATCTATCGTCCTACCATTAGACGATCCCGCAAGACTAAATCTTTAAATACTTTCTGATTGCTATCATGCTTGGAATTATTCCTAAACTTATTCCGGCAACAACCTGAATTGATAAGATTGTCCAAAAATTATAAGTAAATACATCAAAAATTTTCACATCAGACAATAAAGCATTGATCTTTGAATCAAAAACATAACAGATAGTAAAAGTTATTAAAAACGTAATTATGGTTGATAAAAGCCCAACTAAAATTCCTTGAATTAAAAAAGGACCTTGAATAAACCAATTAGATGCTCCCACTAATTTCATGGTTGCGATTTCTTTACTAGAACCATAAATTGCGATTCTAATAGTGTTAAAAACAATTAAAACGGCAATTATGCCTAAAATAACACTAAAAAGAATTCCTGTTTTATTTGTATTTGTGGTAATCGAAAAAACTTTATCAATGACAGGTTTTCTTTTGTAATAATCGATTTTTTCAATGAAATCGTCAAATGAACCATTTTCCAAAAAATTCGCGACTTCTTGATATTCAGACGCTTGTTTCGCTTTAATGCTCAAAGAAGATAGAAATGGATTTCTGCCAACTTCATTCAAAGATTCTATTAAAACAAAATCATCCTTGTGTTTTTGAGTAAATATTTCAAGCGCTTCTTCTTTTGAAATATACCTAACTTCTTCTACTTCTGTAATTTCTTCAACTTGAGATTTTATACTTAAAACATCTTCCATTGCAACATCTTCTTTAAAATAAACCGATATATCAACCTTTTTTTGGATGTCTGAAATCAAAACATTAGAGATTGAGTTAAAGAGAAAGAGCATTGTAATTAAAAAAATAACTATCGTCATTATAAAAATAGTTGTCGCGCTCAAAAGAGTATTCCTATAGAAACTCATAAAACCTGCTTTAATAATTCTTTTAAATGAAA
Organism: uncultured Candidatus Saccharibacteria bacterium; assembly: GCA_964469955.1. GTDB lineage: Bacteria > Patescibacteriota > Minisyncoccia > Minisyncoccales > GWA2-38-27 > CAYXZK01. The sequence continues at coordinate 2,653 of CAYXZK010000018.1, forward strand.
TCAACATAATGTTAAAGTATTTAAACCTTTAAATGTTTTTAGATTATAATATAAAACGACCTCTTTCTTCTTCTTTAATTAATTTGCCCTGATCAAGAGTAACCACCCTTTTACCCAAACTGTTAATTAATTCTTTGTCATGAGTTGCTAAAACAACGGTAGTGCCAAGCTCATAAACTTTTATCAAAAGCTGCATAATATCAAAAGAATTATAAGGATCAAGATTGCCGGTCGGTTCATCAGCCAAAATAATTTCAGGACGATGGATAAGAGCTCTCGCGATAGCTGTTCTTTGTTGTTCTCCTCCAGAAAGTTCCTCGGGAAAATTATGCCTTTTATGGGTTAAACCGACTAATTCTAAAACTTGAGGCACATCACGCGCTATTTCTTTATCTGTTGCCCCCATTATTTCCATTACATAAGCAATGTTTTCATAAACTGTTTTTGATGGAAACAATTTATAATCTTGAAAAACTATTCCTATTTTACGCCTTAATTCTAAAATTTCTGATTTTCTTGTTTTTTGAATATCTCGGTCTCTAAAAAAAATACTGCCTTTAGTAGGACGTTCTTCGGCTAAAATTAATCTTAATAGAGTTGTTTTGCCAGCTCCTGACTTTCCAACGATTGAGACAAATTCATTTTCATTTATTTTAAAAGAAACATCATCTAAAGCGGTAATGCTTTCGTTTTTAATTCGAGCAGGATAAATTTTAGTAACGTTTTGAATAGAAAACATAATTGTTTAAAATATAATTTTTAATTTTATTCTAAGTTTTTAATTTTTAGTTCGGCTTCAATAAATTCGTCTAAATTCCCGTTTAAAACTTCTTCAACATTTGAATTTTCAATCCCTGTCCGAGTATCCTTGATTAATTTGTAGGGATGTAAAACATAAGACCTAATTTGATTCCCCCATCCAACAGAGATTGTCGCGCCTTTAATCTTTCTCAATTCTTCTTTTCTTTTTTCCTCTTTCAAGCGATAAAGCTTAGCATATAAAACTTTCATTGCTTCTGCTTTATTTAAGCCTTGTAATCTTTCCGACTGCGAGCTTACAACAATTTTAGTCGGCAAATGCGTAATTCTAACAGCTGACTCTCTGCGATTAACATATTGTCCGCCGGGCCCAGAAGAGCAAAATGTTTCTACTTTTAAATCTTCGGGATTAATTTGAATTTCTTCTTGTTCTTGCTTGCTTATTTCAGGTAAAACTTCAACTAACGCGAAAGAGGTGTGTCTTAACTTTTTTACAGAAAAAGGAGACTGTCTTACCAGCCTATGAACACCAGATTCATTTTTAAGAAAACCATAAGAATAAGGTCCTTTAATTTGTAAAATCGCAGACTTAGTTCCTATTCTTCCTTCAGGCCCTCCAGCTTCACCAAAAGATTGGTGCAAAATTTTAATTTTAAAACCTTTTTTATCGCAATACTTCTGAAACATTCTAACCAGCATTGTTGCCCAATCCTGCGCGTCAACTCCTCCTGCTCCGCTTATTATCTGCAAAATAGCATTATTCTTGTCATACTTTCCCGATAAGAAAACTTGAAGTTCTATTTTTTTTAGTTTCTTTTCAAGTTTTTCGATTTCTTCTTGGTTTTTTATTTTTTCAAATTCTTCTTTCAGTATATCAAAATTAATTATTTCCTCGCTGAATTGGCTTATCGTTTGCGTTATTTCTATTGCTTTTGCTTTATTTTTCCAAAAATTAGAATTTTGCGTTTCTTTTTCCAATAATTTAACTTTTTCTCTTTTTTTATCTATCTCAAGCTTATCCCTAAACTCAGAAAGTTTTTCTTTTAAATCTTTTAATTGTAAAGATATATCAGACATTGTTATAATTTCCCTTTATTCTAATTTATCGGATTTTTGAATAAAAAATTATTAATTAAACAAGCTGAAGGTGAGAATCGAACTCACAACCTATGCTTTACGAAAGCATTGCTCTGCCTTTGAGCTACTTCAGCAAAGATTCTAAAACTTTTTTATTTTATTTTCTCAAGCGGATGATGGGAATCGAACCCACCTATCTTGCTTGGGAAGCAAGCGCACTAACCACTGTGCTACACCCGCGTCAAATAAAATTAGAAATTCAAAAAATCTTTTATTTCCTGCCAATAGCTTTTTCTTTCTTTTTCCTGACTATCTTCATTTTTTTTCTTATCTTCCCTTGAAATAACCACGACTTCTTCGCCTGGAATTTGCCAACCAAGCTCATTGCGCGCCACCTCTTCTAAGTACTCTTTGCTTTCCGCCCTATAAATTCTATCTTCCATTTCTTTCTTTTTTTCTTCTAAAACCATAATCTCGTTTTGAAGCGTTTCGGATTGTAATATAAGCTCTGCTCTTCTCTTCTTCATTTCGATATTAGCGTTTGCCAAAAACAGAACCAATATAAAAGATAAAAATCCTAAAAATATTGGTAAAAATAGATTCCGTTTACTTTTAAGTCTTCTATTTTTCTTAAAAATATGTTTCATTGCCAAAATCCTAAAATCTTAAAATAAAGGCGCCAAAGTAAAGGCAAACATACTTAATACCACTATAGATATTAAAAAAATCCAAATCATTCTAAATAATTTTTTACCTGTAAGTTTCATTTTAGTTTTTGAGTTAAATAATGTTTTAACTTATTTGTACAGATTTATGCTACCAATTTTAAACGTAAAAATCAACGCCAAAAGACATCTTAGCTTAACCACGAAAAACTTCTAAAAAGGCTTTGGGCGGAATTTTCATTTTTCCAGCCGCTTTGAGTTCTTTTTTACCTTTTTTCTGTTTTTCTAAAAGCTTTCTCTTGCGCGAATAATCTCCTCCATATAGAGCGCCTGTCACGTCTTTTCTTCTCGCCTTTATTGTTTCTCTGGCAATAATTTTACCGCCAAGAGAAGCTTGTAACGCAACCGAAAATTGTTGAGCGGGTAAAACTTCCTTTAATTTTTTAACTAAAGATCTTGCTTCTGGAAGAACTTTTTCGCGAGTAATAATTTTTGAAAACGCTTTTTCTATCTTACCAGCAATCAAAATTTCCATTTTAACCAAATCTGCTTTTCTAAAACCCAAAACCTTATAATTCATTGAAGCATAGCCTTGAGTCGCGCCTTTAATTCTATCATAAAGGTTCGCGATAATTTCTCTTAAAGGAATTTCGTAAATCAAAATCGTTCTATCGGAACTACTTGAAGAAGAATCCGAAAACTGGGAAAAAGAATATTTAGTATCAATATACTTGCCGCCAAGATTATTTAATATCTCTAAAATTCCACCCATATATTTTGTTGGAGTCATTACCTCTAAAGATACCCAGGGTTCTTCGCTTTCTTTAATATCCAAAGCTTCAGGCCAATCACTCGGAGAATAAATAAATTTTTCTCTGTTTTTATTATCAGTAATTTTAAAAACCACAGAAGGAGAAGAAATTATTAAATCAAGCCCAAACTCTCTTTTAAGCCGTTCTGAAACGATTTCTATGTGTAAATTTCCCAAAAAACCGCATCTAAACCCACGCCCTAAAGACTCTTTGGATTCAGCCTCAAAAATCAAAGCTGGGTCGTTTAGTTTTAGTTTGACTAAACCATCTTTTAGTAAATCGAAATCATTCGGATTTTCAGGATACAAACTGACAAAAACCATTGGCTGCGGTTCTTTGTACCCTGGCAAAGCATTAACTTCAGAATTTAAAATCTGAATAGTATCCCCAACTCTAACTTTTCCAGATTCTTTTATGCCTGTCGCAATATAACCAATTTCGCCTGCCTGTAATTTTCTTTGTGGAAAAAAATCCGGATTAAAATAACCCAGTTCTTTTATTTCTCCCCTTGCTCCTGTAACAGAAAGTTTTATTTTTTGGCCTGTTTCTATTTCTCCGTCCACAATTCTAACATAGGCAATTACCCCCTTAAAAGAATCATAGCGCGAATCAAAAATTAAGGCGCGCAAAGAATTAGATAAATTTTCCTTTTTAGGACAAGGAATTTTTTTAACTATCGCGGCTAAAATTTCAACGACATTTGTTCCCAGTTTAGCGGAAATTTTAATAACCTCACCTTGATCAATTTTTAATAAATTTGCGATTTCTTGAGTTGTTTGTTCAATTTTTGCCTGAGGCAGATCAATTTTATTTACTACAGGGATTATAATTAAATTTTGTTCTTGGGCTAAATTTAGATTAGCTAAAGTTTGCGCTTGAATCCCCTTGCCCGCGTCAACCAATAGAACAGCGCCTTCGACTGCCGCCAAGGAACGCGAAACTTCATAGGAAAAGTCTATGTGGCCCGGAGTATCAATAAGGTTTAAGATATATGTTTCGTTGTTTAGACTATATTCCATCCGGCAGGGCTGAAGCTTAATGGTAATGCCTCTTTCTTTTTCAAGGTCCATCATATCTAAAAACTGGGGTTTCATTTTTTTCGATGAAATTGTTTTTGTTAATTCCAAAAAACGATCGGCCAAAGTTGATTTACCATGATCTATATGCGAGATAATTACAAAATTTCTTAATTTTTCTAATTCCATTTTTATTATTTATTAAATTGCCTAAAAAATGACAATTTTATAATTTTAATTTCAGGAGATTTTAAAAACAGGCTGACTAATAAATAAATAGAAATACCCGCCAAAGAAGACAAAAGCGCTTGCCAAAAAACACCAATAAATGTTTGCATATCAACGAATCTGTTTACGATTTCACGGACAAAATAAACCGTAATAATCATTAAAACGCTGGCAATTAGAATTTTGCTTAACGAAAAAAGAATTTCTTTTATTTTAAAATTTCCTATCTTTTTATAGAGGAAAATTAAAAGCAAAACAGCTTGCAAAAAAATAGACAACGAAAGAGCCAAAGGCAAACCAATTACTTGGATATTTTCAATTCCTTTGAGTCTAAGCGCTTGTTCTAATAAATTTTGGAAGATATTTGGAAAAGATAGAAAATATATAAATATAAAACAGAAAAATACATTTGCAACCATAGAAATTATCCCAATTATAACTGGTGTTTTGGTGTTTTGCAAAGCAAAAAAAACACGATTCAAGAGAGGCGTTAAGCTTCCAGCAATAATCCCAAAACAAAAGACGCCCAAACTTGCCGCAGTTAAACGGGTTTCTAACCAACCAAACTCACCTGCCCCTAAAATCAACCTAACTATTTGCGCCCTTAGAAGAAAAATAAGAAAAGAAATTGGCACTATAAAAAATAAAATTTGCCTAAAAGACGCGGAAAAATTTTCTAAAAATTCTTTTTTTTGTCCGTTGACTAAAAATTTAGAGAAAACTGGAAAAGCAGAAATCGCAAATGAAACTCCGATTAATCCAATTGGGAAATAATAAAGATTATTAGAAAAATTAAAAATAGTAATACTGCCAACTGTTAAGGTTGAAGCTATCGCGGTAATAACAATTAAGTTGATTTGGTAAGCAGCAGTTCCAATTGTTCTGGGGAGCATTAATCTGAAAATTTTAATTATTCCATAAGATCTGAAATTTAAAATAAATTTATATCTAAAGCCAGTATTAAAAACAGCGGGAATCTGAATCAATAAATGCAAAAGCGCGCCTAAAATTACTCCGAAAATCAAACCAAAAATTCCATAAATAGGAACTAAAAATAAAATCCCGAAAATGATGCCAAGATTATAAAAAATCGGCGCTAAGGCATACGCGAAAAACCTATTAAAATAATGTAAAATTCCTGAAAAAATACTAGACAGACCAAATAAGACGGGACTTAGAAACATTATTCTTGTCAATTGTATTGTTAACTCTAAATTCTGTTCAGAAAATCCGGGAATAATAAACTTTACTATCAATGGAGTCAAGATAGCTAAAATTCCACAAATCAAAACAAGCAAAATAAAAAAACAATTTAAGACGTTGCTAATGAATTCTAAGCCCTGTTTGTTCCACTCATTTTGGTTTGTTTTTACTCTATCTTTATCCAAGTCAGCTGAAGCTGAACCTTTTCCTTCTTTAAAATATTCAGAGAAAACAGGTAAAAAAGTAGCTGTTATCCCTCCTACGATTAAAATCCCATATACAAAATCCGGAATCCTGAAAGCCGCGAAATAAATATCCAGTTCCTCGCCTGCCCCAAAACCGCTTGCCAAAAGCCGGTCTCTTATTAACCCTAAAACACGACTAATTAAAGCTGAAACAGCTAAAATAAAAGCCGCGAAAGTGACTGTCTTGCTTTTTGAGTTAAAAATACGATTAAACATTAACGATTACGCGTAACACGTTCAAAAGCGTTAAACTTTATAGGAATATAATTTTGAAATAAGATATACTTGATTATACTATTAAATTATCTAAAACCGCAAGTCATTGACTTGATTTTATTTTTTTATGTTGTATAATATAATAATAAAAGCTCTTTAACCCAAGAGAGGAAATCCTCCCTCTGTTGAAATCCAGACCGGGAATCTATATTTAACTTTCCGTTATAGCAAAAACGGAAAGTTATCCTATAGCCTTCAATCTGACGCCTCTGTTTACGACCCAGAGGCAATGCGATTGCTCTCTCTGCCGCGTATAAAAGAGCGGCGGCAATCTTGGCCACAGTTCATTAACTTAAAAACCCCGATAAAAATTTATCGGGGTTTCCTACTTTTAAAATGTAGTAGAATGTAAAGATCGAATGTAAGTCAAATGTAAGGGCCGCACCCTGTAAACTTTTCGATTAAATTATCTAATTTCGTAGGTTATAGACACGCCAACTTCTATTTTATTCTCGCCTGTTTCTATTTGAGGAACCTCGCCACTCATTCCTACTGCCTCTGTTTTGGCATAATAATCATAATCACGATATACAGCGCCATTGCTTTCGGAAAAATTAGTTATTCTAACTAAATCCACGCCTAATTCAGAAGCTAATTCTTTTGCTTTATTTTTTGCTTTTTCTATAGCTTCGTTTCTTGCCTGTTTTTCAAATTCATCTCTGTCCTCAATCGTAAATTGTAAATTATTAACTTGATTCGCTCCTTTGTTTGTAGCTCCTTGGACAATGTCTCCTATTTTTTCCATATCTCTAATTTTAACTGACAATGTTTGGGTTATTTCGTATCCAACCAAAACCCTTCTCTCGCCATTATAAGGATAAATTTCTACCTCAACATCCCTGTATTCGTATCTGGGATAAATATTGAAATTAGTTGTTTTTAAGTCTTTAGCTTCAACCCCCTCTTCTTTTATAAACGCAATCACAGTGTTCATTTTTTCAGCGTTCTCTTTCATTGCTTCCGCGACAGTCGCGGCTTCATTTTTAACTGAAAAATTAGCTAAAGCCAAATCAGGCTTAGCATAAACCTCGCTTGATTCAGAAACGCTAATTGTGTTTTTGGTTTCAATCTCCTGACCAATATACTCCCCTTCTTTAATCTTGTTTTGGATTCCAACAACTGTTGAAATAATCAAAACAACCAAAAAAATACTTAACACAATAATTAAAACAGAAAATAGATTTGTGTTAATGTCTTTAGCCTTATTAGAAGTTTTTGAATTTTTAATATCCATGGTTTGTTTTTAATATTGTTTAATTATTCTTTTTTTTGTATTTGATTAATTTTATTCTAAGAATTTATTCATCCACGTATTCTTGAAGTTATTTTTAATTATAATATTCCTAATTTTTTTTACAAGTGAAAGCATTAATTTTTTTATTTGTGCAATAAAAAAAGAGGTAGTAAAAATAAACTACCTCTTTATAATTTTGCAAGCCATTCCTTCACAGGAGTCTTTTTAAGGAGGAGTCACAACGACCCGGGAATGGCTTGCGAGGAAAGAATTATAAGGAGCTATTTGAAGCATAGCATAGGCTAAAAACATTGTCAAGTAGTTTTACGCATTCAGCCTTCGCATGCCCGAATATTCAGAATATATTAGCTACCGGGATAGGTGTCCTTCGCTTGCGTTTCGGACTACCATATCACCCCTTCAAAAAATTATTCGCCAGAACTACGGCTTGCTATTCCGTAGCTTTAGCGAAGGATAGCTATGTATACTTAAAATAGTTCGGACGCATTTCGCCGCCTGCGGCGGCGAGCAGAAGCCCCGAAAAATTAGCGGCTTCGCCGCGATCTTTGACAATTCCAAATTTTTCTATGAGTTAATCATAACTCATCACAGTAAATTTTTCAATAAAAATGAGCTTGAAAATTTTACTGCTTTGGCGGCCAATTCTTTAAAAATTTAATAAATTATACAGTATAATAGTTTAAAAATAAAAGGGGGCGCTCTATTTCTTTAGTATATTAGAAATTGAAAGCGCCCCATCTTGAGAGAATTATCTAAAAGGATTTTTTTGCCTACCTCGGCATATATATCGTCAAGGTCAATCATGGCATTGTATATTGCGTCAGCTGGGCCAAGTTCTGGAGTTTTCATGCCATCTTTTGTGAACGGTCTACGCTCGCCCGGTTATCGATCGATAATAGCACGAGCAAAATCAACAATATCTTGCACTGCATTTTTCTTACCTTTGACAACTTGCCACTCTCCATCTCGGCACACCCAGAAGTCCCCATCGGGAGCATAGCTGAGATACTCGCCTTTTTCCTCTTGGACAGCCTGTTCAAACGGCGATTTCCGATCCAAAATGAAACCAGCCATTTCTTGAGCAACTCGTCGATAACATTGTATTCCCTCGGTGAAACTTCGTTTTCTGCACTGTTCCAAATTCGGGCATAAAACTTTTCCCATTTTTTTCGCATCTGATACAGACTGCATAGTTTTGTCTGTAAAATCAGTGTCGCAAGGACTTCCTTCTTTAATCAAGCGCCTTTCTCTCATCGGAATTTCCTCCTTTCCTGTATTTTGATTGTTAGGGTACAAATTAGGTCAAGCATCATCTTTGACCTCCTCTGGTGTAAGTTACAACAAAACAAGAAAAAAAGCAAAGATTAAAACAAAAAACAAAAATTCCCAAGAATTTCTGCAATAAATGATATGAAAAAATTTTCTTTTGTTTTAATTTTATTAAAAGCAAAATCGCCAACTGATTTTTGAGCCCAGAATTCCTTACGATTTGGTTGCCGAGCTTGGCGAAGCGGGTGAGGCGAACTTGACTATTCCTTACTGGCTGCGGGACTAGGATTTGAAGAGTTGCCCGAAGGGTTCCTTTGGGAGGGGGGCAAGGTTCTCGTCACGGTCCCACAATATATAAATTTTTTAGTACTTTCAGTATTCAAAATTTCTATGCTGGCATCCTCGGTCTAGAAACGGGATTTTAAGGAGTATTTCGGGCCTTTTTGAACTGTCTCACTGACCCGCCTCGGTCGGGAATAGTTCAAGAGAAAGCTTGGTTAAATTTACAATTCTATAATATCTTGTTCCCAGAAAGGCGTCTCTCCGTTTATTATTTTTGTCCTTTCTAGATACAGCTTATTTTCGGAGGAAATTAGCTTCTCTAGATTAATAAAGCCTTGATTTGTCATATCGTTATATGTTTTCACTAATTCAGGTTCAGCCCCTGTTATATTAACTAAATAATATACCTTAAAAGAAGGATAAGAGGTAAATCCACGGTTTACTACCCAGCAAGCAATCTTAGAACTATCATCAGACCAAATCATCTGTATAAACGAATCTTTTTCACCTTCGGCGAGAGTAGTTAAGTTATTGATATTATCAAACGACATTAATTCTATTTTTGGCAATGCACTTGGAGAAGAGCATGATGTCTTAATAATATACTCACCATTTGGAGATAAACTTAATTCCACGTTAGTGTTATTTAAATGACCCAGCAATTCTAGCTCAGTCTTTTTGTTTGTTTGTAGGTCACATCTAAAAACCCTATATTTATTTCCTTAATATGATATATCAAAAAATCTTCGTTTCTCCAAGCTTATCTAAATACTCGGCTCGATACTCATCTAAATTAGTGTTTTCGTCTTCCAGTTCTTTTTCTTCGATAATTTGTTCTTGGGCTTCAGATAAAACTATTGAGGATGTTATTTTGTCTAATATTGAAGATACTTCTTCAGATTCTAACTGGCTCTCGAAATCACTAGTACTGAAAACTATCACATTTTCGTTTTGATTTTTAAAATAGTAACAACTTCTATAAACAGAAACTTCTTGATGAAAAGCGGGGGGGTTGTTGACCTTCTATCCTCAAAACCTCAATATTATTAATATTCTTTTTTTCGATGCTTATCGGTTCAAAATTCCATCTGAGATCGCACCCACCAAAAAGATAGAGATAATCTTCTTTGTAATTCTTCTCTGAAATATTTTTCTTATAAGGATAGAAAATTTCTAGTTTAAACAACTCTTTATCATCTTTATCAGAAAAAGTAACTGTGTCGTAATTCAATTTTTTTTCGAGTTTTCCTGTTTATATGTCCTGATCAAGATTAATTATCTTATCCTCAAAATTTTGATAAAATCACTTTTATCGCTCGGAGCTTTAATTGTTAATCCCCGAATTTCTTTGTATTTATTGCTAATTTTGACAACAAGATTATTTACAACGCATGGAGGGATGTAAACATAATCATCTTTTTCTAGCGTTATGTCGCTTTCTCCGACAAAACCTTTCACTTTACCTTCCAATAAAATCGTAATCTCTCCAACCGATTTTTGAACTTTTGTTTAATAATCTTTTTCGTTTCCTTTTTTAATTCTCCAATATTTTAATTCCAATAAACTTGTTTTTCTTAAAGTATTATTAAATTGATCAAAATTACCGACAAGCCATTCTTGTTGGTTTTTTGGTAATCTTAAAGATTTCTTGTAATCAGTATTCAAACTTCCTTTATAAAATATTTTCATGATTTGTTTATTTTCTATTTTCATGTTGATTTAAATTAAAATTTGATTATTCGTTTCTTTTGGGCGAAATGGCGTTAGATCTAAATTTTTTTAATTTATATCCAAAAAATTCTTTGACAATATGCGCTTATACCGATTCCGTTAGTGTAATTAGTTTGCACTCTGTAAGTTGGTTTTCCATCAACATAAATCGCATAACCTACATCGGTTAATTTATCTTTCCTTGCCTCAATACTTTTTATAACTTTCAATTTCTTTTCAACCGGTTTATAAATTATTACATCAACGGAATTAACAATTATCACATATAAATCATCGTCGTTGCAATCAGTAATAAAGTTTAGAAAATCAATTTTCTTTTCTGTAGGCAAAAAATTAAAAGCGTCAAAACACAACTCGTTTAATTCAATCTGATATTTTCTGCCGTTTTCTGTTGCCCATTTTAATAATCTTTGGCTTCTTTGCACTTTCTTTTTTAATTTTTCTTGCGAAGTTTCATAATCGTTCAAATAATTTCTTAACTTTTGCCACATTTCTTCGTATTGTTTAGAAAAATCAACACCTAAAAAACTTTTAATTTGTCTTGCTCCCAAGTTCTTTAATGTTCCTGTGCCGGTATTCGCTATGGATTTTATAGAAAATCTCGTTTTTTGTTTGTTAATATGTTCGGCATCCACATCAGAAGTGGTTTCTATTAACAAATTTCTTCCAACCCATATCACTCTTATAACTTTACCCTTATGCCTTATTTCATAATCCAAAATTTCTTTAATCTTTGGCTGTATCTTAATAAAATTATCGTTTTGAAGCTTCAATCTTTCTTTGCCATCAGGCAGAACGATGATTTTATTTGATAGTTTGGCCAAATCTTCGCTGTAAGAAAAAGTTACATTGTATAAATGACAAATATACTGACATACTAATAATTCAAAATAATCGGCTTGGGCCCTATTGGATTTTACTTTTCTATTTTTCATAATTATGTGATGTAAGAATTAACGATTTGGTTTATCCTTTTTTGGTCTGAAGAAAAATCGTAATCTAAATTACTTTTTTTCTTTTCAATTATATTTTGGGCAATTTCGGCAATTTCTTGGATATCCTCTTTTTTGAAATCAAATAAGGGAAGTTTTTTAATATCTCTTATTTGTATTGAGTTTGTATGGTTTAATATTTTTATAATTTTGTTATACAAATCGCTATTTAAAATTCCTACAAAAAATTCCGGCGGATATTTTTGGGAATCCTTAGGGAAAAAACACATTGCCTTATTGCTTTCCCATAATGCGCCTTTTGTGGCCAAACGAGCCGATAATGTCGAACAAACGCCAGAAACCAGAAATCCTTGTCGATTGTCATTCAAATTAAAATTTTTAGGCATTTTATAATTTTTAATCGATTCTTTGTCCCATTTTAAGCAAAACTCTGCTGGCAAATAATATTTCGTATCTCCCCCTTTTTTATGATAGAATTTCCAACCGACTTTTTTAACCTCATCTATGGACACGATATTTTTAATTCCATTTTTTGCATACTTTATTCCGTTGTAATCAATAATGCCTAAAAATTTTTTATTGTCGGTTGTATGCATTCCTAATCCACCATCAACGGAATCCACTAATTTATTAAATTTTTCTATTTTCTCAACCAATTCCCCATTTCCATTAAAATCGAAAATGTAGTCGGGATAATTCAATAAATTATTTTGATTTATAAAATATGTCCTGCCATTATAGTTTCCAATTTCTAAATCGCGGCAATCATTAAATAAAATGGTATCTTGTTTACCGGGTTTTTTATTAACTAAATTTATAATACAGGTATTGACCAAAGCTCCCGTACCTTTAAATAAATCCGATGGACACAGAGTTATATTTTTAATGACAGAGTTCTCTAATAAAAATTTCCTTAATTTTTTATGAATGCCCAATGTTAAATATGTGTCGCTGGTAATAAAACACATTTGCCCATTATTTTCTAAAAGATGATAACAAAGGTAAATAAAAAGTGCATAAGTGTCATTCACCCCAATCTCATCATAAATTTTTCTTAATTTATTTTTATTTTTCTTGATATAACTACTCTGTTTATTTAAATAGGGTGGATTCCCAATAATGTGTGTAAATTTTTTAATTTTGTTAAATAAATCCTCTTCCCTAAAAATCGTTTCCAATAATGAATCTTTTAATTCAAAAACAACGCCAAATTTTTCTATATAGTTTTTAACTTCTGGGTTTATATCCCATACCGCAACTTGACCTGGTTTTAATAATTTTTTTCCTAAAATGCCTGATACAAAAGCCCCGTCACCGCCGCAAGGTTCAAGTAATTTACTTTTTTCGTTAAAATCATATAACAATTCAAGCATATAATTTACAACATGTTTCGGAGTGTAAAATGCGCCTAAATCTTTTTTGTTCATAATCACTTTAATAAATTACTAACTGGAATATTGAATGTTTTTATAACTTTTCTGCCATCTCTAAAAATAACTTTAGGGTTAAAATTTTGCCTTTTTATGTTCAAATTTCTTTTTTTCTCCCTGCCTAAGAAGTAGCTGGAAATTTGAAAACTACTTATCTGTCTTTTTTAAGTAATTTAAAAAATCTTCTGTCAATCTATCCATATTTAAACCTATGTATTTTTTATTATTCATGGTAATTTCTCCCAAATACTTCCCGTTGACTTCATGATTTTCAGCTATGGCATACCCTTTCTTAAATGAAAATTCGTGGACGATTCCATTGCGATATTTATTGTAAAATTCTAAAGCTCCCAATTCTTTACATAAATCAGGAAAATATTTTTTAAGCGCATTAATATATTTTGACTTTTCTCCTTTGGCGCTTAATCCATCTATCCCACAAACAATTAAACACAATAGCGCCACATAGTGATTTTTCTTTTTTAAGCCTCTATAACAAAGATTTATTGAGGATTTTATTTCTTTAATTAATTCCTTTTTGTTTCTTAAATCTAAAAAATCTTTTTTATTAATTTTTTTCATATTTTTTCAATTAACATCTACGTTAATGTTTTGATGATTTTTATTTGAAATACGTTTAACATGCTAGCTGCGGGACCAGGATTCGGACCTGGATATACAGCTCCAAGGGCTGTTGTCCTACCATTAGACGATCCCGCAATATTATAGATATATATCTATATATATTTTCTTTCTACTCCTCTGTTCCAATAATATCAACTATTGCCAGTTCTAAAGGCAGTTGAGAAATTGAGGAGTATTTAATTTTGTTTTCCGCATTAATTAAAATGTTCAGAATTCGAGAAATTTCTTTTGTTTCAAATTTTTGCGCCTGGGATTCAATTTTAAAACGTTCTTCGTTGGTCAGTCCATCAAATGCTGGATTGACTAAATCAGGGCTTATCTTTATTAACATTGCCTGTCTTAAATATTTAATAAGAGTTTTGACAAATTCCTGCGGATCATAACCTTTTTCAAAGATTTCATTTAAAAGCTGAACTGCCTTGGGGGCATTTTTTTCAGAAATAAAATCAACGAGTTCACTTGCTAAATTAACATCTACGATTCCTAATAATTCTTTAATGTCTTCAGGTTTAATTTCCTGCCCCTGTTTCAAAGCACCGACAAAGATAAGAGCTTGTCCTAATAAGCTTTCAGCGTCTCTAATTGCTCCGCCTGAATTTACGGCAATAAGCTCAAGCGCTGTTTTATCAATCCTAGCTTTCTCTTTTTTGGAAATAAGCTCTAACTTTTTAACAATTTCAGGAACAGTTAGTTTTCTAAAATCAAATCTCTGGCATCTTGAAATAATCGTTGGAATCATTTTATGTATTTCTGTGGTAGCTAAAATAAAAATAGCGTGCGCTGGCGGTTCTTCTAATGTTTTTAAAAGCGCGTTAGCGGCATCTTTGGAAAGTTGGTGACACTCGTCAATTATAAAAACTTTATATTTTTCTTTTACGGGAGTGAATTTAATTCCATCTCTTAAATCTCGAATACCTTCAATACCACCTTGAGAAGCGGCATCAATTTCAATCATATCCATAGAACTGTCTTGCATGATTTCTTTACAAGAAGAACAATTATTACAAGGTTCAAATTCTGATTCCTTGCGATTGCGACAATTCATTGCTTTGGCAAAAAGACGCGCCATAGTTGTTTTACCAGAACCTCTTGGCCCTGTAAATAAATAAGCATGGGAAGTTAGTTTAGAAGCGATCGCGTTTGTTAGGGTTTTAACAATATGTTCTTGTCCTACAATTTCTGAAAAAGTTTGCGGACGATATTTGCGATATAATGCTAAGTTTGCCATATATTTCTTAGTCTATTTTGATATATTATTTTTTAAAAACTAAAAACTTATAACCCACAAAATTCCAAGCAGATGCTATTGTAATGGCAATAATCTTGCCAATATTTGCCCAAACCACGGGCAAAATTTCAAATTGAGGCCCAAGCGAATTGACTATTAAAGAAGCAATCATAATATGAATACCTCCGCCAATCAAAGTAACAATAAAAAAGCCCGTAAATTCTATCCCAGTCCCCTCTCTTTCGTATTTTTTAAAAGTCCAATACTTATCAGCTATATATTTCGCGCTATTAGCGATAATAAAAGAAATTGTAATAAAAACAGAATACAAAACACCTCGCGCGATCTCAAAATAACCAATCAAAAAATTCAAGATAACCAAATCAAATAAAGCGAATAAAGCGCCGATTAAAAGAAATTTTGCTAATTGAAAAATAACTAGATATTTCTTTCCAATAAGATAAGCTATCCAGAGACCGCAAAGAGCTAAAATAGGAAATAAAATCGGTAAAAGCCAGTTTAAAAAAACTAATTCTAGTGTTGATTTCTGGATAAGCCAAACAAATAACCAAGCCACGCCTTCACCAGTAATCAAAGCAAGAATAATATCAAGTTTTTTCATTCTTTGAGATTACCACAAATTTGAATGTTTTAAAAGACGAATTATTTTATTCGTCTGACAATCGTTCGATTAAAACTCATTGCTCGTTAGATATTAATTTGTTAAAATAAATTTATTGAATATATTAAAAAAATGCTTAAACTCTACAATACTTTATCCAGAAAAAAAGAAATATTTAAACCTTTGAAAGATAAGAAAGCAGGGCTTTATACTTGTGGTCCTACTGTTTATTGGTTTGCTCATATAGGCAACTTAAGAACTTATCTTTTTGAAGATATTTTGAAAAGAAGTTTGGAATATAATGGACTGAAGGTAAAACACATAATGAATATTACCGATGTTGGTCATTTAACTTCTGACGCTGATACCGGTGAAGATAAAATTGAGAAAGGCGCGCTAAGAGAAAAGAAGACCGCAAAAGAAATTGTAAATTATTACACAAAAGAATTTAAGAAAGACATAGCAAGGCTAAAGATTAAAACTCCGGATTTACTGCCAAAAGCCACTGATTATATTAAAGAACAAATTAACCTAATTAAAGTTTTAGAAAAAAAAGGATTTATTTATAAAACTTCGGATGGAGTCTATTTTGACACTACAAAAATTAAAGATTATGGAAAACTTGCGGGTTTAAAAAAAGTAAAACGAAAATCATGCGCGCGCATAAATCCGTCTGTTGACAAAAGAAACCCAAGGGATTTTGCTCTTTGGAAATTCACTCCCTTGGGAGTAAAAAGACAAATGGAATGGAATTCTCCTTGGGGCAGAGGATTCCCGGGCTGGCATACAGAATGTGTAGTAATATCAATAAAACATTTAGGAATTCCTTTTGATATCCATTGTGGCGGAATTGACCATATTTCTATTCACCACACAAATGAAATCGCGCAAGCGCAAGCCGCCTATGACAAAAATCTAGCCAACTACTGGCTTCACGGAGAGTTTTTGGTTTTAGAAAAAGGAAGAATGGGAAAATCAGAAGGAAATATAATTATTTTAGACGACCTGATTAAAAGAAATTTTAATCCTCTTGCCTATCGTTATTTATGTTTGGGAACGCATTACAGAAAAAAACTTTCTTTTTCGTGGAGATCTCTTCAATCCGCGCAAAACGCATTAGACAAACTCTATGAAAAATTAGCTGAAATAGAATCTAAAATAAAAACAGAGGAAAAACATACTTCTAAAAAAGATACATCTTTACCTATATCTTTAGGTTTAAGTTATTTAAAGAAATTTTTAGATTTTATTGATGATGATCTTAATACCCCTAGGGCATTGGCTGTCATGTGGAATGTGCTTAAAAATAAAAAAATACCAAATAAAGAAAAATATAACCTTTTAATCAAATTTAATGAAATTTTAGGATTATTAGACAAAACTAAAAAAACAAAAACTCCCACTGAAATAAAAAAATTGGCTGAAAACAGAGAAAAATTTCGCAAAGAAAAGAATTGGGCTAAATCTGATAAGATTAGGAAAGAAATTGAAAAAATGGGATATATTATAGAAGATACTGAAAATGGATTTAAACTAAAAAAACAAAAATATAAAAAATATTAATTTTTTGTGTATAAAGAATATTGTTTCTTGTGTATAAAAAAAACACAGAAGTATTCTTTCCAATCAATTCTAAGAAGGACAGACACTTGAAAGTGTTTGTTCTTTTTGATATCCTTGAATTACGAATACCTTTCGTAATTAAAGAATAATACAATAAGCAATGATCAGTAATTTTGAGAATAAAAACCCCAGTTTAATTGAAAAACTTCCTCCTCAAAATATCGAAGCGGAAAAATCATTATTGGGTTCTTTGTTAATAGACAAAAACGCAATTATTAAGGTTGCTGACTTTTTACAAGTTAAAGATTTTTATAAAACAAATCATAAAAAAATTTATGGAGCGGTTTTAGATCTTTTTGAAAAAGGAGAACCAGTTGATTTTTTAACCGTTTCCACCCGCTTAAAAGAGAAAAAAATGTTAGAAGCAATTGGCGGAAATAGCTACTTAGCAGAACTTGCTAATTTTGTGCCAACTGCTAGTCATATCTCAAATTACGCAAAAATAGTCCAAAGAAAAAGAATTTTAAGAAATTTAATTGAAGCTAGTCAAGAAATTAATTCTATCGGATATAACGAAGAAGAAGACATTGAGATTCTCTTAGATCAAGCAGAACAAAGAATTTTTAGTATCGCTCAAAAAAGCTTAACTCAAAATTTTATACTTGTTAAAACTGGGCTTGAAGAAGCCTTTGAAAGAATTGACATGCTTTCAAAGCATAAAGACGCTCCGCGGGGACTGGCAACTGGTTTTATAGATTTAGATAATCTTCTAACGGGTTTACAGAAATCTGATTTAATAATTTTAGCCGCGCGGCCTTCTTTGGGAAAAAGCGCTTTAGCTGTAAATCTTGCCACGAATATCGCTATAAGCCAAAAAGTGCCAGTAGGAATATTCAGTTTAGAAATGTCGAAAGACCAGATAATAGACAGATTGATTGCCAGTCTCTCTAATATTGATTTATGGAAATTAAGAACCGGACGACTTTCCGCCCAAGAAGACGATAATGATTTTACAAAAATTCAACATGCGATGAGCATCCTCTCCGAAGCTCCTATCTATATTGATGATTCTGCGTCTTCAAACGTTCTCCAGATGCGAGCTATGGCAAGAAGGTTGCAGGCAGAACATGGCTTAGGTTTAATTGTCATTGATTACTTGCAACTAATGGAACCGAGAAATCCAATGGCAAGCCCGGTCCAACAAGTAACTGAAATATCTCGTTCTCTTAAAGGACTTGCGAGAGAGCTTAATGTTCCTGTGCTTGCGTTATCCCAATTATCGCGGGCAGTTGAACAACGTTCTCCGCAAATTCCCCGTTTATCTGATTTACGCGAATCCGGCTGTCTTGCCGGAGATACTCTCATAACACGAGTTGATACCGGAGAAAAAATTCCTATTAAAGATCTTGTAGGTCAAACCGATATTCCTGTTCATAGTCTTGGCGAAAATTTGAAAATTAAAGAAATGAAAATTTCTAAAGTATTCTCAAGTGGCAAGAAAATGATATATGAATTAGAGACCCGAAGTGGCCTTAAAATTAAAGCGTCAGCCAATCATCCATTTTGGAAAGTTAGCGGTTGGACAAGATTAAATGAACTTAAAGTTGGCGATAAAATCGCTACACCCAAAAAACTCGAGCTGAATAATTTAAAAAATAATCTATCAGATAGCGAGATTATCCTATTGGCGCATTTACTTGGAAATGGTTGTATACTTCCTCGACAACCATATCATTATACCAGCGCTGATTGGAAAAATATCCAAGTAGTCAAAAAGTCAGCTAAAAAATTATTTGGAATTACGGCGCGAATTATTCAACAAAAAAATTGGTGGCATGTTTATTTACCAAGCCCTTACCATCTAACTCATAGAAAATATCATCCAATAACTAACTGGTATCAAAAACTTGGAATTGAAAGAGTTCGCTCTTGGAATAAACAAATACCAAAATCTGTTTTTCAATGTAATAAAGAAAAAATTGCTTTGTTCTTAAAACATCTTTGGGCTACTGATGGCAACATAAATTTTAAATATCTAAAAGGCAAAAAACCTAACGCTCAAATTTATTATGCATCAACAAGCGAAATCTTAGCAAAAGAAATCAAACACCTTTTATTAAGATTTGGTATAAGGAGTAAAATTAGTGCTATCCATAAAAAAAATTACAGGGTTTGCTATCATATCCAAATTAGTGGAGCTAAACATCAGCTTACTTTTCTTAACGAAATTGGGTGTTTCGGTACCAGAGGAGATAATATTCCTTCTATGATACAGAAATTAAACGACATTAAACAAAACACAAACCTTGATGTGTGGCCAAAAGAAACTTGGAAATTTATTATTGATCCTATTAGAAAATATTCGGATATGAGCTGGCGCGAATTTAGCACTGGCATTAAAACAGAATGTTGTGGAAGCACTTTATTCAAATGCGGCATTAGCACAGAACGGCTTGATAGAATTGCTACTTTATTAAATTCTCCGGAAATAAAAAGCATGACAATGTCTGATATATTTTGGGACGAAATTGTTTCAATTAAAGCTTTAGATATTCAAGAGGTTTATGACGCAACTGTTCCAGGACTACACAATTTTGTTGCCAATGATATTATTGTTGAAAACTCTTTAGAGCAGGACGCGGATGTGGTTTTATTTATTCATAGAGAAGAAAAATATAGGCCAGAAACTACTAAAAAGAATATCGCGGATATTATTATTGCTAAACATAGAAACGGACCGACAGGCAGTGTTGATCTTTATTTCGATGAACAAAGAGTTTCTTTCAGAAACCTTGCTAAAGAAGAAAGGTCTGCCGGAAACGAGCCTAACTCTGAAGAATTTTAATTATCTAGCATTAATTATTGATTATTGATAACTGAAATTGATTATCTCAAAGCTGTTAATGTTTTCGGGGGATTATTTATCAGTAATTAGTAATCACTTGTTATTATGTTTCCTGAAAATATTCAGAAACTTATTGATTTATTTTCAAAATTCCCTTCTGTGGGACGCAGAACCGCTGCCCGTTTTGTTTTTTATTTAATTAAACTACCTCAAAACGAAATAGAGGAACTTTTAAATTCTATTATCAAATTGAGAAAAACAATTAAAATTTGTTCCTATTGTTTCAATTCTTTCGATTCTTTAAGCAATCCAGAAGAAAAACTCTGTCCTATTTGCAAAAATCCCATCAGGGATAAATCTTTGCTTTGTATCGTAGAAAAAGAAATGGATCTGCTCGCGATTGAGAAAACAAATAAATACAAAGGTATTTATTTTGTCTTAGGAGGAACTTTGAATCTGAAGAAAGAAGAAAAAAGTATAAGAATTAATGAATTAAAACAAAGAATTAAAGCTTCTAATTTAAAAGAGATTATTATTGCTATTAACCCCACTGTTGAGGGAGAAATTACTTCTTTATTCATAGAAAGAGAATTAAAGCCTTTTGGCCTTAAAATTACGCGGCTTGGCCGCGGGCTTCCTTTTGGAGGAGAGTTGGAATACGCTGACGAAGAAACGCTTGAAAGCGCTTTTCAAGGCAGAAAATAAGAATACGTCTGTGTCTTAGATTAAAACAAAAAATCGGCAAAAGCCGATTTTTTTGTTTTAAATAATCTTTAATTAACTTCTATCAATTTCTATTTTGGTAATTTCAACTTCTGTAAAAAGTTGACGATGGCCCTTTTTCACCTTATAACGAGTTTTTGGCTTATATTTAAAAACAATTATTTTTTTGCCCTTGCCCTGTCCCAAAATCTTAGCTGAAACTTTTGCGTTCTTAACTAAAGGTGTTCCAATTTCTACTTTTTTGTTTTTTTCCACCAATAAAACCTCTTTAAAAACTACTTCTTTGTTTTCGTTTTCGTCTATTTTTTCTATTTTGATTTTATCACCGGGCTTAACAAGATATTGCTTACCCCCGGTCCGAATAACTGCTAACATAAGTATTTAATGATTATATTCTTTAATTAGTTTTTTATCGATTTAAAACAGAACAGTTTTAATATAATACAAATTAAAACAAAAAGCAATTCCTTTACTCTTCTTGACGCGGTTTTTCTAGTTGTTTAATTTTAATTTTGGATTCTTTTTTGGGGATATTTTATTAGAAATATAGTCTAATATAAAAATTACAACAATTGATGAAGCTA
>CAYXZK010000019.1:0-5216 GCA_964469955.1 uncultured Candidatus Saccharibacteria bacterium
AATTTTTGAAAAAACTTACGAATTAGCTTTATGGTTGTATCCGAGAGTGAATAAATTTCCTAAATCGCAAAGGTTTGTTTTGGGCCAGCATATTGAAAACTCTCTTCTAAAAATAATAGAAGGTATTATTGAAGCCAACCAAGAAAGAATAAAAGGTCCTTTTTTAAAAAAGATAAGCGTAGAATTAGACAAATTAAGAATTTTGGTCCGTTTGAGCAAGGATTTTAGATTTATCAATATAAGGCAATACGCTTTTGCAGCGGATAATATAAATGAAATTGGTAAGATGTTGGGCGGTTGGATAAGAAGCTGTCGTTGACAGAATGTTGATAGAATGCAGAGAATAGAATGCAAACATAGGATTCTATTCTATTCCCTGTGTTCTAGATACAGGAGGGATTAGGTTGGAAGAAGTTGCGCTTTGCGCGCTTTCAAACGCGGCGGTAATTGGAACAATGGGGCGAATTCGGGCGTTTTTACGTTGAATCTGAATAACGCGCCTTCTAATACGAACACGAACATTGGTTTTCGCTGTGCCCGGTAGACTTTCCCTGAATTAACAAACTTAGGGGGCCAGAGCAAAGTGTTTACGGACACTAGCCAGCGCCAACAAAATGCTACGGACTTAATTCCTTCTCCCTTGCCACTTTTGTATTTATGCGCGTGTAAATATAAAAGCAAAAACAATTGTTTTTATGGCAACGGGAAAAATATTAGGCCCCTACCCCAGAATAATATTAGTATCGTTTGAGAAGATTTTATTCTGGGCTAATGGGCCTCTATTCCAACAGACAATATGAAAACATACAATAATTTATTTGAGAAAATTTATTCTTTTGAAAATCTGCATTTAGCTTATTTAAAAGCCAGAAAAGGAAAAAGATACAGAAAAGAGATATTAAATTTTAGTTATAATTTAGAGAAGAATTTATTACAAATAAAGGAAGAATTAAAATCTCAAACTTATCAACATGGCAAATACAGAGAATTTACAATTTGTGATTTAAAAAAACGATATATTAAAGCAGCGCCATTTAGAGACAGGGTAATTCATCACGCTTTGCACAATGTTATTGAAACAATATTTGATAGAGGCTTTATTTATGACAGCTATGCTTGTCGCACAGGCAAAGGTACTCATAAGGCAGTGAAAAGATTGCAAATGTTTATAAAATCTATAGCTGATTTTAAAAATACGAATATAGAAAACAAAGAAAAACAATATTGTCTACAATGCGATATTTCAAAATATTTTAACAGTATCAACCATATAATTTTATTAAAAATTATTAAGAAGAAAATCGTTGACAAAAAAGTTCTTTGGTTGATTGAAGAAATTTTAAATTCAAGCCAAGAAAAACCAGACACAGGTATTCCGATTGGCAATTTGACTTCCCAGCTTTTTGCCAATATCTATTTGAATGAATTAGATATATTTGCCAAGCATAGACTAAAAAGCAAATATTATCTGCGCTATATGGACGACTTCATAATTTTAACTCCTGGCAAAAATAGGCTTTACCGAAATAGGGGGAGAATAAGGAAGTTTTTGCAAAAAGAATTAAAATTAGAATCAAATCCGAAAAAAGGCAATATCTTTTTGATAAACAAAGGTGTTGACTTTCTAGGTTACCGTATTTTTAGAAATTATAAATTGTTAAGGAAAATAACTGTTGCGAGATTTGCAAAAAGGGTAAAATTTTACCAAAGAGGATTAAATAAAAATGTTGAAATTAAAGAAAAATTTAACGCTTTTTTGCAATCTTGGCTGGCTTACGCCTGTTTTGCGAATTCTTGGAAATTAAGGAATAATTTATCATTAATTAGTTGTTAGAAGACTGACCTCCGGGCTGCCCTCGGGGGGAGGGGAGAAGAAATAAAAAACCGTCCCACATTTCTGCGGGACGTAGTGTAAAACTATTATTAATATAGCAAACCAAGATGTTTTGTAAACAATGAATTCCCAAAAATTGGAATTATTAAAAAATAAAAAAGTTGGAGTATTCTATGATGACGCTAATCTCTTTCACGCTTTTCAAAAATATGGATGGAGAGTAGATGTCGGAAAATTTAAAAGATTTATTAGTCAATATTGCGATTTAAAAATTTTCAATTATTATTTAGTTATTCCTGCGAAAAATGATATTGTCTATCGTAATACTCAAAGATTTTTAGAGAAGATAAAACCATTTGTTGATATCAAAAGAAAAGAATTGAAATATATTCCAGTTGGTGGACGAGTAACGAAAAAGGGTAATATGGATGTAGAAATTGCTTTAGATGTTGTAAGAACAATTGATGCTTTAGATGTAATAATAGTTATAAGTGGAGATAGTGATTTTTTAGAATTAAAGAATTATATAGTAAATGAAAAAAGAAAAAGTATTATTTTTTGGGGTTTCGAGAAAAATATGGCTTGGGAGTTAAAATATTGCTGGCATTTGTATTTAGATGATTATAGGGAGGACATAGGAATGGATTTAAAACATTAAAAAAATAACCCCCGAGTTTTACCTCGGGGTAGCGTTACTACCTTAATAGTAGCAAACCAAGATACCTTGTCAAGAGGATGCACTAATCACTAATCATTTATCATCTATCAATGATCACTGATCACTGATCACTAATAAATGATAAATAATAAATAATAAGTGATTATTAGAGGACAGACCTCCGCATTCTGCGGAGGACTGTCCTCGGGGAGGGAGATATCGATCAGTGATTAGTAATTAATTATCAATAAATAAATAAACAAATATGAATTTTCAAAAAGTTATCCAGTTTATAAAATATCACAATGCTTTTACAATTGCCTTTGTTTTGGTTTTTGTTTTTAGCGCTTCGGTTTTTGCTTCGCCCGCGGTCAGAGAAGCGGTTTTAGGCAAAACAACTATTGAACAAGAAGGAATTGATAATTCATTTTTGTTATCCGTTGATTTAGATAATTTTAATTTTAAGATAAAAATAGACAATGTTTCTCAAGACGAGGAAAATTATTATGTTGATTATACTTACGAATCTTTAGGAATTAAGGAAAATGTTTGGCAGAAAGTTACGCGCGCGGAAACCATAACAACTTCAAAGTCCGCGTTAGCGGGCAAAGACTTGGGCCTCTATATCACAAAAGAATTGGGGGAAGTGGTTGACAGCGAATTGGCTTACTTGAAAGACGTTCAGGAAAAACAAAAACAGAGAGGACAAACTTTTGTTCGAGAAACTACAAAATACACCGGCATGATTGGATTAGTTTTAGATTCAAGCACTAAAGTCTTGTCTGGTTACGAACCAGTGGTTAGGCCAACAAAGCATGAACCTGTGGCGTATGAAGAAACAACGCCACCTGAAAATAATGAAGGCGAAGGAGAAAACAAAGAAAACGTCGAACAAAATGTTGTTATCTATTATTACGACGGCGACGGTGACGGTTACGGTTATTACGCTAATATGCAGTCTAACTGTCCTCAACCCGAAGGATATGTTACTAATAAAGGAGATTGCAATGACCTTGTTTTTAATATAAATCCGGGCGTGGCTGAAATTTGCGATGATGGATTAGACAATGACTGCGACGGGAAAATAGATCTTGCTGACGAAGATTGCCAAACCGCTTCTCCAGATTCTCCAGAGCTTGTTTGCAACGCGACTCATCTGGATTTATGTTTGACTGAAGCGGATTGTGTCAGCGCTCAAGGTTATTGGTATAATGAGATTTGTAATTCTGAAGCAGAGATTACGGAAGAGCCAGAAGAGCCAGAAGAGCCAGAAGATATATATGGTTGCACAGACGCGACTGCCTTGAACTATGATTTAGCGGCAAATGTTGATGACGGCTCGTGCGAATACCCGGAACCAGAATTACCCGAAGAAGGCGCTATTGATACGACTACCCCGCTTGCGGAACCTGAAGCGATTCTCGGCTGTATGGACGCGACAGCGCTAAACTACAACCCTGACGCGACAGAAGACGATGGCAGTTGTGAGTATGCTGTTAAAGGTTGTATGGACGCAGAAGCAATGAATTATAGCGTAGATGCAACGCAAGATGATGGCAGTTGTGAGTATGCTGTTATGGGGTGCACTGATTTAGAAGCGCTAAACTACAACCCGGACGCGAACACAGATGACGGTAGTTGTACATATAATATATATGGTTGCACAGACGCGACTGCCTTGAACTATGATTTAGCGGCAACCGTAGATGACGGCTCGTGCGAATACCCGGAACCAGATTTGCCTGATGACGACGCTGTTGATACCACCACACCGCCCGTGGAATAATCATTGATCATTGGTTATTGATCATTGGTTATTGATAATTGATCATTGGTTATTGATAATTGATAAATGATTATTGATAATTGATAAATGATCACTAATAAATAAACAAAAAACGAAATGACGAAACACATATCAAAAATGAAAATCATCGGAAGCATAATGGCGTTAGGCTTAGTTGTTGTATTTTTAAGCCAAACCGCCATAGCTGATAGGATATACTTCCCATTTGGTTTTATCAACAAACTCCTTAACTTCCAAAACGAGAACCAACTAACCATTGGTCCTTACAAGGATGGAACTATCATATTAGTCAAACCAGTTGCAACTGGCGTTGGTTCAAGCAGGGCAGAAGCTGGTGACGTGGTTGAAGTCAGGGATGGCCAAGAGCTTTTCCAAAGGTTTGGTAACGACAAACCATTTTTAGGCAAGAGGGAAAGAACTAAATTACTTGTCTTCTACTATGACGGCAAACTAACCCAAGAACAGAAACAACAACTCATTAGTCCTGTGTATGAAACAAAGGAAGGTGAATATATTACTAACCTTGAACTATACCAAACACAGATAGAAGAGAGTCAAACAGGCAGTACCGAGAAAACAGACAACAACGAAGAAACAAATTTGGAGCAAGAACCCCAGATTATCAAAAACCGAGCGTATGGTATTGACTACACCAAGATCTTATCTGACAAAGACATCCTTATTGCTCGAGACCCAAACAAAGCATTTGATAAATTACCAGAATTAGACCTTACCTACCTTATCAAAAAACAACCAGATCAATTCTCTGTTGTTGAGATGACTGATAAGTTAGTTAGAGCTGAAAGCATAACCCAAAAAATAGAAGACACTCTCCACAAGATTGTCCCATTAGCTAATGCTCAAACTGCTTGTGTGTCTATTGTTGACCCTGATAATGGAGATGGAACTGATTACCT
>CAYXZK010000020.1:0-6716 GCA_964469955.1 uncultured Candidatus Saccharibacteria bacterium
AGTTTCCCATGATATAGGAACCATAGAAAAATATTGTGATCGGGCAATGCTCTTAAGAAATGGCAAAGTTAGGAAAATTGGAGAAACTAAAGAAGTTACGCGTCAGTATATGGAAGATAATCTTGCGGACAAAAGGGAGGAAGCTAATGAAGAGAATTGATAAAATATTAAATGTTGCTTAATAAAAAGGGAGAAAAAGAATTCCCAAAAAAGTCTTGTTAAATATGATGGCTAATATATTTTTTGAATCTTTATATTGTTAAAATAATAGTGTAAAATTCTCTCCCAATCCCAACCATGGTTCCCGGCTAAATTAAGTGATCCATTGGCACTTAAACCAACCATATGGTTTCCTTCGGCCACAAGTTGAGCAGTTGACTTGGTAGGGTGTTTTCCGTAAGGATCTTTAACAGATCGGCACCAAGGATAGCTACTTGATCCCCATCGTTCTTTGAAGCTTCTAGTCCTTCCATCAGTCCAAGAGCTATAGGGTGTTAAAGCTACGTCACCGTCATAAGTAACAATTTTCCCTCTAGTATTTTGAGCAGCTGTTTTTACTCGGGAGTGATTTTTTTCCCAGGTATAACCTTTGTATAGTTGATTTCCCGGAGTAGCATTAACTTTAAATCCTTCACTGGCAAATTTAGTACTATAAAGAAGCTTCCAATAGCCATAAGTTCTAAAAGAAGTAACCATTACCCGATTGTGATTCATATCGCCGGTGCCAGCTAATTCTCCATCTCCCCAAACATAATGTTCTAAGGGAAGAGTATTGATTACCCAAATTAGTCCGGAATCGCTACTGTAACGAAGCTTTATTTTCCCTCGGTATTCATCCAAACTTGAATTTGGTTTGTGAACATCAAAGATAAGATCAGAATTTCTACCGTCGGCGGCTTCAAAATAGACAGTTCGGTAAGAATATTTAGCAGAAATAGAATTATAAATTTTTAATTTTTTATTACTGGTGTAAGTGACTTTTGTTTTTTTGCCCCCGCTAACAGTAGCTAATTTCTTCCCGTTGTTATCTTTTATAATATAATTTTTATTAGCTTCAATTTCAAAGGGATCGTTTTGTAAACCGCTTCTTGTATAGGACCAAAGTCCGACGGTTATTTCTGGTCCGTTACTTACTCCGCAGGAATCTTCATTAGTTGATAAATTGGCGCCTGCTCTAGGTACCCAAAAAGCTATTCCTTCATAAAGCCACTCCGTGTTGTTATAATTGTTAATAACGCATGTTTTTTCTCCAGGGCTGGTGGTGTAGAAATGAGTCGTATTTTGGTTTGACCAAAAACGATAAACGGGGACACTGTCTCCAACTTTACTATTATAAGCATAAAAGCCAACACCTTCATATTGCCACACCCAATTTGGATATTTAGCAATTATCTCGTTTTTTTCTTTGGCGGAAATAGTGTAGAAATGAGTTCCATTTTTGGCTGACCAAAAACGGTAAATTGGTTTAGTGTTGGCAACTTTACTAAGGAAAGCTCGAAAGGTAGATCCTTCGTATAACCATTGATTTGTGGAATAAATGGCTCTGATTCTATTCTTTTCTGCTGCAGAAAGAGTGTAAAAATGAGTACTATGAGCAGAGCTCCAGAAACGATAGACAGGAACTGCAGAAGCAGCTTGGACCTCACTAATTTCTTGTATAAATGGTAAAAATAAAAATATTCCTAAGGCCAAAATGGGTATGATTATTTTTTTTGTTTCTTTTATAAAACGCATTTTTAAAATAAAACTTATCAGATGTTTTTTATTTTTCTGTTTAGCAATTTCTCACTTTTTGAATATAGATCTCCAACTGTTTTGAAATCAAAAAATTTTTGCTGGCAAAGACAAAGATTAACCTTAAATTCTTTTTTAAAACAAAAAATAGTTAAACCAAATAAGCTGTTTATAAAATTATTTTAGCATAGTTGAAACAAAGTTCAACTTTCTGTACCTAGAATATAATATGGACAATGATTTATTATTTTTTAGATCTTTTATCTTATAAATGTTATTTTTTGGCAAAAAATACATATCTTTAGTTTGTTCTATATAATAGTATAATTTAATTGAATTTGTTAAACTAAAGAAACGAGTATCCAATAAATAAAAAATTATTAAGAAAATAGCCAAAAGAATATTAGATTTTTGCTCTGGAGAAGTAAAAAAATAGATATTTTTTTTGAACTTAGAGATTTTAATAAAGAACATATTAAGGATCTAAATTTTTTTGATTTATATTTTGAATTAAAAAAGAAGTGGATCGCCTATTTTACTAAATATATTCTCTGTAATATCATAGGAGCGTGTTTTTAAATATTTTTTATTTTGCGAGTAGGCTTAGATAATTATTTTTCAGATAAAGAGACAGCAAAATTAAATATTCTTTAATTCTAAACTAATGGATAGGGGAAAAGATATTTCAATAATATTTCTAACTTATAATGGACTTAGCGACCATTTCAAAGAAACACTTAAATCTGTTTTGAAGCAAAAGACTTCTTATTCTTACGAGATCATTGTTATTGATTCCGGTTCAATTGACGGCACTATAGATTTTGTTAAGAAATTTCCGGAGATTAAATTAATACAAATCCCTAATTCCAAATTTAGTCATGGAGGGACGCGACAGCTAGGAGTAATAAAATCTTCAGGGAAATATTTAATTTATCTAAGTCAAGACGCAACTCCCGCTGATGATTTTTGGTTAGAAGAACTTATTAAAAAATTAACGGAGGACAATGAAGTAGTAGCTGTGTCTTCAAGGATCATCCCAAGATCTGAGGTTTCTACTTTAAGAAAATATAATGTTTTGTCAGATTGGTGTGCTTCACAAAACGATTTTAAGTTAAAAATTGAAAATCCAAAGAATTTTGAAAAAATTCCTCCTGAAGATATTAGATATTACACTAAAATTCATGATGTGAGCTCAGCCTATAAAAGATTTTTTCTAGAAAATTTTGGTTTTGATAGAGTTTTTTTTGGAGAGGATACTCTTATTGCAAAAAAAGCTTTGAAGAATGGTTTTGCCATTGGTTTTGCCTCTAAATCTATAGTGAGACATTCTCATAAATATAGAATAGTTGATGCTTTTAAAAGAAATTTGACAGATGCTCAATTTAACTTTTTTTATTTGAGTAGAAACACCAGCGATTCTTTAATAAAATTATTTATAGGGGCATATAGAACCGTTAAGAGGGACTACTATTTATTATTAAAAGATAGTTCAATATCTTTATTCGATAAAATTGGCAACATTTTTTTAAGCCCTATTATTCATTTTGCTGAACAATTCGGTCAATATGCCGGAATGAGAAAATGTAAGAAAGACAGAAAAAATAGGAAAAAATTTGATTCAATAAAAAACGTTGTTGCAGAAACAAAAGATAATAGAAAAAATAAATCCAAGATTAAATATTTATTTTTATCTGCCCTAGGATTATATAAGAAAGAAGGACTTAGTAAATTATCCAGACGGATTTTAAACTATTTATTACACGACAAGGGAGTCCTTAAATATGATCCTGAATATTTTAAAAAAGAGAAAGAGCTTTCTTTTATAAAAATAATTAGGAAATTTGAATTAGAAATGCTTTCTCATAAAATTCCGGTTTCCAAAAAAGAAAATATTCTTTATTTTGACCATGAGCTTGGAGGAGGAACTGATGTCTATAGAGAAAGATATATAAAAAAGGCGTTAAAAGAAAAAAAACAAATAATGGTTGTAACTTATTCGGAGCCAAAAAAATATTTTCGATTTTGGTTCTACAAAGATAAGCAGGTTTTTCTATATAAATTCGGTAATCTTTTGGAGTTGTTTGAACTTTTTAAATTTATAAATCCCGGAAAAATAATTGTAGGTGGTCTTGTATCTTATCCCGAACCTCTTATTGCTCTAGAAAAAATTCTTGAGATAAAAAACTTTACTGGTGCTTCTTTAAGAGTTTTGATTCATGACTATTTTTGTGTTTGCCCGAATTATAATTTAATTGATCATACTGGAGATTATTGCGGTATTCCGGAATACGATTATTGCGATGTATGTATGAAAAATAACAAAGATAATTTTGAGCCGACTTCAAAAAAAAGAGATATTAGGGACTGGAGAGCCTCCTGGTATAATTTTTTGAGTAAAGCTGATGAAATAATTTGTTTTTCCCATTCTTCAAAAAAGATTATAGAAAAAGCCTACGAAGATCTTGTTAAAGGGAAAATAAAAATTATACCCCACAAAGTTGATTACGTTAGACCTATTGGAAAAAGAAATTTTGAAAAGGGTCATATCTTTACTATTGGTATTATGGGTAGTGTTAATTTTAACAAAGGATCTAAAATAATAGAGCAAATGATTTCCATAATAGAAAAAAAGGAAATAAATGTTAAAATTGTAGCGATTGGAATTGTAAAAACTGCTATTAGAAGCCATAAGTTAAATATATTAGGCAGATATAAAAGAGATGATATAGTAAAACTTACTATCGAAAATGAAATTGACGTTTTTTTTCTTCCATCTATTTGCCCGGAAACCTTTTCTTATACTGCAGAAGAAGCAATGCAAATGGGAATGCCTTTAGCTGTCTTTGATATTGGAGCTCCTGCTGAGCGAGTTAGGAACTATAAAAAAGGTCTGATTATTCAAAGAATTAATGCCGAACTGGCGTTAAAATTAATATTAAAAAAATTTAAAAAGTAATAACTTAACCAATTGAAATGCTAACGGATTTTTTTGTTCAATTATTATTAAGTTTGTATTTTTTCTTTAGTCTTGTTGGAATAGGTCTTTTTATATTACAGAAATTTAATATTGGTTTAAAAAGTAATATTTATTTAAAACTTGGATTATCTTTTTTTGTTTCATTTTGTTTCTATGTTTGTATATCAACAAGTTTACTCTATATTTTTTCAGGAGATCCATTAAAAATTTTACATATATTTTCAGTCATTTTTTCTCTAGCTTCTCTACTCTATCTTATCATTTATTTTTTTAGAAATAAAAATATAAACTTAAAATTTTTATTTACAGTTTTTAAAAAAAATATAGTTGTCTTTATCGCTCTGTCTTTTGTTATGCTTGTTTTTTTCTGGACTATTTATGAAACAGCTAAAGTTGATGAGTGGCTCCACCGACCGGTGGTAAAATCATTTGTTCAAAATAATATTTTTCCTTTGGTTAATCCACTTGATCCGCTTGCGGATTTCTCAAAAGATTACCATTATGGAATTTATATTTTAGGAGCAGAAATAGCCCAATTTACAAATCTAAGTATTCCGTTGGCGCTAGATTTAATGAAAATATGTTTTGTGCTAGCATCATTTTTTCTGATTTATGGATTGATTTATTCATGGAGTAAAAATATATGGTTGTCAGCAATGGGGACAGTATTTATTTTTTTTGCAGGCGGATCGTTTTTTTTATTTGATGCGTATGCAGCTAATCATTGGTGGTGTTGGTATAAGTGGTCTCCTCAAATGAGAGCTTTTAATTTTCCTCTGTTGGTTACTTTGACAGGAATAACCTGGGTTAATTTACCTCTTTCTCTTGCATTTATTTATCTAATCAAGAAACAGTTTTTAGAAGTGAGAAAAATAAATCTAGTTGTGGTTGCTATTCTCTGGATTATTTTATTGGTGGGCTTCTATCTCGTTAGCGAATTATTTGCAATGTTTATTGGGGGGTGGATTATTATTTTATTTTTTTACTATATTTGGAAAAAATCTCAACACCCTGTAATCTCGCTTGGAGTATTATTCCTTTTTCTGCTACTGGTCACGTTATTGGTACTTAAATTTGGAGGTCCGCTGGTAGGCGCTTTTGAAAAATATTCTTTTTCCGAAATTGTTTCCGTAAGAGCGCTTGGAGATTGGGGCTACTATACCGATAAAGAACTGGTTCGTCTGCAGGAACACCCTCTTTTTTATCTGCGCAATTTTTTATTGGAAGCATTTATTGTGATTGTTCTTCTATGGAATCTTATCAGAAAAAAAATAAAAATTTCAGAACAGCCTTTACTATTTATTAGCTCTTTTGTTTTGTTTATGGTTCCTTTTATTTTTTCGACCGTTATGCATAATTTAAATTTATACAAATTGACTCATTTAGGAATAATTTTAATTTATTTATTGATATTTTACTTATTTGCAAAAGTTAAAATTAACAGAATAATTTTTTGGACAATTATTATTTTATTTATTTTTGCTTCTATTCCTCAATTTTTTTCCAGTTACAATATTCAGTGGGGAGAGCCAGATCATGTCAAGGCTTCTAAATGTAATGAAAATATTTGTTATGATGAGGATCTAACAGAAATCTTAGAAAAACTTGAAGAACTTGATAACAGTCTAAAAATTATCTATGCAGATGAAAAAATTCACAAAGCTGTAGTTGATTTATCTAATTCATATGCTTTAACAATAAATAAAAAGAATATTGAATATTTTTATAAAGAGCGTAATTGTTATCTGATGCTCAAAACCAAAAAAAAACATTTTGAGAATAAGCAAGGATATAATTGTGATTTTAAATTATTCCTAAGGCAAAATGGCTACAGTATATTTAAGATGGAATAAATAAAGTGCTTGTAATTGGGATGGTATTTATTGCTCCTATAAAATTTTGATAAATTCTTGATTCAAATACAATAAATTGTAAAATTATGAAAGCTAATATCCAAGCTATAAAAAAAATTGCCCAACAAGCCGGTAAAGAAATAATGAGTTTT
>CAYXZK010000021.1:0-51809 GCA_964469955.1 uncultured Candidatus Saccharibacteria bacterium
TCCCTCTGCTCTTCCAATTTTAGCTTCTCTGCTTGCAGCGCTCAAAGATACGTAGATAATTGAAGCCAATACTCCTATTATCGCGATAACGACCAATAACTCTATTAATGTAAACGCTTGTTCGTTTTTAATCTTCATTAATCATTTATTATTGATTACTGATTATTTATTGTTTAACAACGACTGTTCCGTTTTAGTTTTTAAGCTTTGTCTTTGAAACTTTTACTTTTTTAAACCTTGCTCCTTTTTCCAATAATCCGTTTTTCGCCCCCCATTTTTTTAAACAAGAAGTAGCGTTTGCTGTTCCTAATTGCATCGCATATTCTATATCCGCGTTTCTTCTAATAAAACCACTAATAAAACCCGAAGCATAAGAGTCCCCTGCTCCGGTTCTATCAATTATTTTTGATTTTAAAACTCCAGCCTGATAAATATTGTCCTCGCTCAACACTACAGACCCATTAGAACCTTTAGTTATTATGGCAATTCCAGAATACATTTTTCTAATTTTAGAAAAAATCTTCTTTTCTTCCTGAAAAGAAACTTTAGTTAATAAAGACGCCTCCTCTTGATTTAAAATCAAAACATCAACCTGCTTAAGGGTTTTTATTAACCTTAAAGGAAACATCGCAAGCTGTGAACTCCCAGGATTAAAAGCAACTTTAATTTTATTCCTATGAGCAAATTTAATTATTTCTTCAGTCGCGCTAACGCAAAATTTTCCTGAAAGAGGAGCTATATAGAACCATCTTGCGTAAGCGGTTTTGTTTCTTTCGCAATCATTAAAACAAGATTGAATATCCTTTTTATTTAGAAGTCCTGCGGCCCCACGATAAACCAAAATAGTTCTATCTTTTTCGTATTTACTGAAAGGATTTAAGATAACAGAATGATTTGTGGGCTTTTCTTTTGTTTTGAAAATAAATTTAGTTTCTATTCCGCTTTTATCTAATTCTTGAATTATTTCTCTGCCTGAGATATCGTCGCCTACTTTTCCGCAATAAGCTGTTCTAAATCCCTGCTTTGAAAAGAAAACTGCTGTATTCGTACCACCTCCTCCCGAGGAAAAATAGACACTATCAACATCAACTTTTGATCCTAAGTTAAAACAAATTCCTTTTTTGCTTACAAATTTTTTTATTTTTGCTATTTGGAAATTCTTTGGCTTCATAAAAATATCCCAAGTAGCTGAACCAAAAGTTATAATATCAGACATAAAACTATTTTAATATATTAAAATTATTCATACTAACATTTGAATAAAAATTAAAATGATTATAAGTGACAAGCAATCTTTTTAAATAACTTTCGCAAGCGAATAAGCGGTTCCTGCTGTATAGCGGGATTAGTCGCCGAGAATGTAGATAATCAAACCGCGCAGGGGTTTGAACTAGCGGTAGCTGAAAAAATTGCTCGCCACGCTATAAAAATATTTTATAGTTCTTATTTTTTGGACTTTGATAAACTTAAAATCGTCTTAATAACCGTGTCAGAGTTTAAAGACATTGATTCTATCCCCTCTTCCATTACAAATTCCGCAAAATCCGGAAAATCGCTTGGAGCTTGTCCGCATATTCCCACATATTTTTTATGTTTCCTACAAGCTTTAATCACTTTACGTATCTGTTCTTTAACTGCTTTATTTTGCTCATTCCCAATATAAGCAATTTTGCCATTATCTCTGTCTAAACCAAGCGTTAATTGGGTCAAATCATTAGACCCAATACTCATGCCGTCAAAGGTTTTTAAAAATTCGTCTGCCAAAATAACGTTAGAAGGAATTTCACACATCACGTAAACATTAAGCCCGTCTTTCCCTTTCTCAAGACCAAATCTTTTCATTAAAGCAATAACTGCTTTGCCTTCTTCTATTGTTCGGCAAAATGGAATCATTATAGAAATATTCTTTAAACCAAAAACATTTCTTACTCTTCTGATTGCTTGGCATTCCATATTAAAAGCATGCTGAAAGTCTTTGTCTAGGTATCTACAGGCCCCTCTAAAACCAAGCATTGGATTAGACTCGTCAGCTGTTTCAAACAAACTTCCTCCAATTAAATTCTTGTATTCGTTTGTCTTAAAGTCAGAAAATCTAACAATTACTTTTTTAGGATAAAACGCAGCTGCTATTTCAGCAATTCCTTCGGCTAATTTTTGAACAAAAAATTCTTTTTTGTCTTTACTTTCAATAACTATCGCGTTAATTTTTTGCTTTAATTTTTTAATATCAACTTTTCGCTCTAAAGCAACTTGATTATATTTCTCAAGATTTTCAAAATAATAAAGGGCTAACGGATGAATTTTAATTTTTTCCGCGATTATAAATTCCTCTCTTGCTAAACCAACTCCACTGTTTGGCAAAAAAGAATTTTTAAACGCCATTTCTGGGGCTCCAATGTTAAGCATTATTTTTGTCTTAAGTTCAGGGATTTTCTTTAAATCATATTCTTCAATTTTAAAAGGTATTTTGCCTTTAAAAATTCTTCCATTTAGCCCTTGAGTACAATCTGCCGTAATAAGTTCTCCGGTTTTTAAAATTTTAGTTCCTTTGCCAGTACCAACAATACAAGGAACGCCTAATTCTCTGCTTACGATAGAAGCGTGGCAAGTTTTCCCGCCTTCGTCCGTTATTATTGCCGCAGCCAAAGGAAATATGCTTACCCAATCAGGGTCAGTCATTTTTGTAACTAATATTTCGCCTTTTTTGAATTGATCAATTTTTGACACATCTGAAATTACCCTTACTTTGCCTATGCCAATTTTTTCCCCAACAGCTATACCATTTAAAATCGGTTTTTTCTTTGTTATTAATCTATACTCTCTATAAACATTCTCTCTAACAGGGGTATGCACGGTTTCAGGCCTTGATTGCACAATAAACAATTCCCCTGTCTTGCCATCTTTGGCCCATTCTATATCTTGAGGCATACGCTTTTTGTATTTTCTTGAATAATGTTCTTCGATTAAAATGGCCCATTTGGATAATTTTAAAATTTCCGCGTCGGTTAAGGAAAATTTTAATTGTTTTTCCGCGCCTACTTTTTCCTCTTTAAGGCCACCGTTTGAAGCATAGGTATATTGAATTGACTTTCTGCCTAATTTTCTAATAATAATAGGCTTAAATCCTTTTTTAAGGGTTGGTTTAAAAACATAGAATTCGTCTGGCGTTATTTTTCCTTTAACGATCATCTCTCCTATTCCCCAAATTGAATTAATTAAAATAACGCTTGGAAAACCTGTCTCCGTGTCTAATGTAAAAATTATTCCCGAAGACGCAAGATCGCTTCTAACCATTTTTATAGCGCCAATAGAAAGAGCAAATTCTAACTGTGAAACTTTCTTTTCTTGACGATAAGAAATAACTCGATCATTAAACGCAGAAGCCAAACATTTTTTAATCGCGTCTAACAATTTTTTTTCTCCAGAGATATTTAAATAACTTTCAAATTGTCCCGCGAAAGACGCTTCCGGCATATCTTCAACAACTCCAGAAGATCTAATCGCAAGTTCAAAGTTTTTACCATATTTTTTAACGAAAATATTGTAAGCGCTAATTATTTCTTTTTCTAAACCTATAGGGAATTTTGATTTTGAAAATAAGTTCCGGGATTTTTTACCTGTTTCCTGCAAACTTTTAATGCTTTTAGGATTAAATTTTTTAAATATTTCTTTTAGTTTTTTATCAATTCCATTAAACTTTAAAAATTCCCAATAAGCGTTAGTCGTGAAAACAAAACCATCCGGAACATTTATGCCTTTCCCTGAAAATTCTTTATGCATTTCCCCTAAAGAAGCGTTCTTCCCCCCTACTAAAGAAACATTTCCAAAGCTAACATCTTTCAACCATAGAATATTTTCTTTTGAATTTTTCATATTTTTTAGCGTTTATTTTTTATTATTTTATTATTTTTTTAGCGATTGCTAATTCTTCGTCTGATTTAATTGCTAAAACCTGAACTTTCTCTTTTTTTAAAATACTTAAATTATTAACAATTTTGTCTCTTATCTTGGTGGAACCAAAACCAATCGCGCCTGTAAAAATTAACAAATCACATCCTCCCAAAACAACTAAATAAGCCCCAATATATTTTTGAATTCTGTAAATAAATATTTCTAAAGCTAATTTTGCTTTTTGGTTGCCTCTTTTTATTTTTTCAAGAATCTTCAACATATCTCCTGTTCCGGCAATTGCTTTTAATCCTGATTTAGAGTTTAAAATCTCTTCTGTTTTTTCAGGGGAAAAATTTTTAGAAAGTTCCAAGACAATGCCAGGATCAATATCGCCTGAACGGGTCATCATTACCAATCCCTGCATTGGAGTAAAACCCATTGAAGTATCGACCGCTTTTCCATTTTTTATAGCAGTTATACTTGCCCCTCCGCCTAAATGACAAGTGATAATCTTTAATTTGTTGAATTGTTTTCTTATTTCTTTAGCTCCCGTTCGAGCAACATATTCATGAGAAATTCCATGAAATCCAAATCTACGCAGTTGGTATTTTTTTATTAATTTTTCTGGCAAAGGATAAATATATGCCTTTTCTGGCAAATCAGCGTAGAACTCTGTATCAAAAACAGCAATCTGCGAAGCAGATGGAAAAATTTTATTAGCGCTCTTGATGCCTAAAACATTAAAAGGATTATGTAAAGGCGCTAATTTATTATTTCTTTCTAATTCTTTTAGGTTGTTTTTATTGATTTTTAAAGGTTCTCTGAATTTTATTCCTCCATGCACAACTCTATGTCCAATCGTATCAATATTTTTAGAAAAAGATGCTATTTTCCCTAATTCTTTTTCTAAATCCACAGCAAAATCTTTGTTATTATAAATTTCTTTTTTCCCTTGTCCTATAACTTCTAAATCTTTATTAAAAACTTTCCATTTTATTGATTGACTACCACAATTTAAAATAAGCATCATGCATCAGTGAACAATGAACAGTAAACAACAAACAAAAAAATAATTAAAATGTTGTTAGCTGTTTGTTGCTATTCATTGTTTAGTAAATAACCAAATGCTTCACAAGAAATCCCGGCTGCATTGCCTTCGTCTGTATCAATATGCATACAAAGCTTAAAATCTTTGTCTATTCTAACCTGAACATTTTTAAAAACTAAAGCTCTTTTGCCTTTTATTGCAATCGAAATAGATTTTCTGTTTTTGAGTTTCATTATTTGGGCTTCTTGAGGAGTACAATGAATATGACGAGCAGGCACAATCAAACCTTCTTTAATTTTAATCTTTTTCTTTTTATTAATAAGAGTTGCCCCGGGCGTGCCCTGAAGATCTCCTGATTTTCTTATCTGGGCTTTTACTCCAAGCTTAATTGTATCTGTTAAGCTTAATTCAATTTGAGTTTTTTCTCTAATAGGTCCAACTATTCTTACTTTAGACAATATCTTTTTGCCAACCTTAATATCCACAGTCTCTTTAGCTGCAAAATGATGAGGTTGGTAGAGTTCCTTTAATTTTTTCAGCTTATATCCTTTGCCAAACAATGCTTCCAAGTCTTTTTGGTTTAAATGGATATGTCTTGCTGAAATTTGTACGAGTATCTTTCTCATTTTTTTAGAATAATGTTTTTATTAAAATAATTATTTCTCTTATTATAACCTTTTTTAAGAAAGAAAAAAAGGTGAAAAACACCTTTAATTCAAGTCAAATATCAAATCCTATAACATTTAACATTTATAATTTTTTTCCGATAAATTCTGCTAATTCAGCTAATCTGCAGGAATATCCGAATTCATTGTCATACCAGCTAACTGTTTTAATTAAATTGCCATTAACCATTGTTTGAGACAAGTCAATAATAGAAGAATAGCTATCCCCTATATAATCGCTTGAAACCAATGGTTCTATTTCTGTTTTTAATATTCCTTTAAAATTTTTCTGTTTTTCTGCTTTTTTCAAAATTCTGTTCACCTCTTCTATCGTGGTAGATTTCTTAACTTTAACAACCAAATCTAAAAGAGAAACAATTGGTGTTGGAACTCTAATTGCTATTCCGTCTATTTTATTATTAACCTCAGGAATTACTTTTCCTAATGCTTTAGCAGCTCCTGTGGTTGTAGGTACAATATTTATCGCAGCGCTTCTTGCTCTTCTTAAATCTTTATGCGGTAAATCCAGAATCCTTTGATCTGTTGTATAGCTATGTATAGTTGACATAAAACCTTTTTCTATTTTAAAACTATCATTCAAAACTTTAACCAAAGGAGCAATACAATTTGTAGTACAAGAACCCATATCAATTATTTGATCTTTTTTGGGATTGAATTTGTTTTCATTAACTCCCATCACATAGCTTGAAATAGCATTGCCTGATTTACTTGGAGCTGAAATTATCACTTTTTTGGCGCCTGCTTTAATATGTTTTCTTGCCCCGTCTAAGTCTCTAAAAATCCCAGTACACTC
Organism: uncultured Candidatus Saccharibacteria bacterium; assembly: GCA_964469955.1. Lineage (GTDB taxonomy): Bacteria > Patescibacteriota > Minisyncoccia > Minisyncoccales > GWA2-38-27 > CAYXZK01. The sequence continues at coordinate 6,419 of CAYXZK010000021.1, forward strand.
TAAAACAATATCAATTCCTAATTTCTTCCAAGGCAACTCCTCAGGATTTTTTTCTGCAAGAACAGGGAATTTCTTCTTAGCAACAATAATATTTGATTTATCAAAACCTATTTCTTTTTCGTATTTTCCGTAAACTGAATCATGTTTTAATAAATGGGCAAGGGTTTTATTGTCGGTTAAATCGTTAATCACCGCAACTTCCAAATTAGGATGATCCTCAATTATTCTTTTAAATGTTGAGCGGCCAATACGACCAAACCCATTAATAGCAATTTTAATCATAAATTTATTTAATTATCAATTAGCGCTAATCAATTAGCAATTAGCACTGATCAACAATCAATTATCAATAATCAATGGTTATTGATCCCGAGCAATTCACAAATTCTCTCTTTGTTAAAACCGACAACAATCTCTTTGTCTATTTCAATTATAGGCACTTGTTTCTCGCCCGACTTTTTAATTATTTCTTCTATGCCATCCTTGTTCTTAGAAATATTAACGCTTTCAAATTCAATATTATTTTCCCTCAAAAACTCTTCTAAAGTAAAACAATAAACGCAATCATCATTAACATAAATTTTAACTTTAACTTTAACTTTTTTCATAACAATCGCCCTATTTTACTCACAAGTCGCAGACCCTTTGCTTTCATAAGAACTGCTTAACTCCTGATTACACTCCTCGGGAGAAGTGATAAAAGCTGAACAAATCGCGTCTTTATATTCTTGAACAGATCTACCTTTATCATAGACCATATTATTAATAACTAAAGTAGGCGAACCAGAAATAGTTATCTTTTCTTTATTATCGTGATTTTTTGGATCTTGGACCAAATATTCGGTTTGAGAAAGTCCAAATTCGTATGCTAACAAATCCTCCAATTCATTTTCAACGCAATCTTTTATTTTTTGAACATCAATATCTATATTAGTCGCTATCGCCTCCCATTTACTGTCAACGTTTTCATAGGTGCAATTTTCGTTTATTTGTTTAATAAAATCCCAAAACTTATCTTTCTCGTATTTATTAACGCAAAGCTCCCTAATCCCCTGATTAAACTCTTGCTCTCCGTGTAAAGAAGTGTATTCGCCTATCTCTGATTTGCTAAAAATATAATGAAGCTCTATGTTCGCTTTGTCACCTAAAAGTTCCTCAATCGGCATGATAATTTCTTCGGCTTCATTGCCATAAGGACAAAAAGCCATTACAAAAAGATTAACGCTGGGAACATCTGTTTTAGGAATTTCTTTTGCAACTGGAGGATCTAAATCAATCGCTGTTTCCTGTGGAAACAGAAATTTCCCATCAAGCGTTAGATAAGCTTCAACTTCTTGCCCTTCAATATTAAGTTTCATTTTATATAACCCATTCTCTTTATAGATTTCTTCCAAAGAAGCGTTTACTTCTCCTCCTAATATATCGTTTTTAATGAAGTCTAACGCTTTTTTACCCGCTTCCTCGCTAGACAAGATTCCTTGATCTGTTGCGCCTTTTTCTTGATAGTTAAAATAAAAAAGCGTAGCAGAAATTAAAAGACCGGCAATAATTATCGCTATGCCAATTATTTTAGAATTAAAAACCTTAGTATCCATTTTTTGATTAGCAATGATTAGTCGTCAATGATAAATCAATGATTATCAATGACCAGCAATAAATGCTTAGTTATGAATTATTGTTAACTATTCTATCAAAATTTTTATTATTCCGCAACTTAACTCTCTTTTTTATTTTTTAGCTTAAGAGATCTATCAAACTCGTATTCTCTTAACCCGCCGTAAGATACTTCAAGCTTGGCTATTTCTTCGTCAGGTATTTTTTCAATATATTTTATAAGAGCTCTTAAAGAATTATGACTTGCGACAATCAAAACATTTTTCTCTTTTTTTAAGTCTCTTTCGACGTACTTACGATAAAAAGGAACCGCTCTTTTAAAAGTATCTTCTAAGCTTTCTCCAAAAGGAGGACGATTTTTAAAACCTCTACGCCAAAGATGAATTTTCTCTTCTCCATATTCTTTAATCATTTGAGCTTTATCCTTACCCTGAAGTTTACCATAATACCTTTCGTTTAAATTTTCAGAGATATAAACTGGCGCATAGTTTTTATTTATTTCTTCGAAATGCCCCCTTGTTTTCATTCTACCCCTATCAAGATATTTAAATATAGGATATTTTAGGTTTGAATATTTTAAGATCTCGACAACGCTGTTTTGGTTCCTAAATAAAGGAGAAGAATAAATAACATCAATCTTAGAATCAAATATTTTTTTAGAAATTAACTTAGCTTTATTCCCTTGATTTTTAGCCAAAGGAACATCCACCCAGCCGGTAAATCTGTTTTCTAAATTCCATTGTGATTTAAAATGCCTTAATAAAATTAATTTAGCCATAGTAATAAATAATCATCCTCTCCTTCCCGAAGACAGTCCTCCACAGAATGTGGAGGTCTGTCCTCTATTGTAATAACTAATAATTAATAATAAATGATCAATGATCAATGATCAATGATCAGTGATCAGTGATTGTTTAGTTCGCGTTCTATTTTTAAAAGACGATTATATTTTGATATCCTTTCCCCTCTTGCCGGAGCTCCTGATTTAATAAAATCAGCGTTAACCCCAACCGCTAAATCAGAAATGAAATTATCACAAGTATCTCCAGACCGATGCGAAACTACAATTCTTAAATTAGAATCTTGCGCTGTCTTAACCGCTTGAATGGTTTCCGTAACAGTCCCAATTTGATTCGGTTTAATAATCACACCCCCTACACATCTCTTTTTTATAGCTTTCTCTATTCTTGTTTTATTTGTTACGGTTAGATCATCGCCGACTAAAAATATTTTTTTAGCCTTGGTTCCAATTTTTTGATTGAATAACCCCCACGCTTGCCAATCTTGTTCCGCAAATAAGTCTTCTAAAAAAACAATTGGATATTTCTTCAGAATATCTTGATAAAAATTAAAAAGTTTTTCTCTAGTCATAAGTTTCCTGTCTATTTGATATTTTTCGTTTTTATAAAATTGAGAAGCAGCACAGTCCAGGCCAATTTTAACCTTGTTTTCATATCCAACTTTTCTGATTGCTTTAATTATTAAGTTTAGAGCATCTTTGGTTTTTGTTAATAAAGGAGCAAATCCGCCTTCAGCGCCCACATTAGTTGCTTGGCTACCAATTTCGTCTTCTAGAATTTTCTTTAAAGTATGATAGATTTCAGTCGCTGTTTCCAAGTTTTTTGAGAAATTCTTAAAGTTTGGCACTATCATAAATTCTTGGATGTCTAAACCATTTCCAGCATGCGCTCCACCATTAATAATATTAAAACAAGGCAAAGGAATTTTAAATTTTGAGTTTGTGTTTAAAATTGAGGAAAGTTTATTTTCTTTGTTTTGTTCTACGATATTTTTAATATATTGATATAAAGGTAATTTTTCCGCGAACGCGCCTGCGCGACAAACTGCCACAGAAACCGCTAAAAGCGCGTTAGCGCCTAACTTTGATTTATCTATTGTGCCATCTAATTCAAGCATTAATTGGTCTATCTCTTTTTGCTTAATAGGATTCTTGCCGTTAAGCCGAGGCGCAATAATTTCATTAATATTTTTACTCGCTTTTAAAACTCCTTTTCCAAAATATCTTTTTTGGTTATCTCTTAATTCTTTAGCTTCATATTTTCCTTTTGAAGCACCAGAAGGAACCGAAGCCCTAAAAACTCCTAAATTTGTTTTCAATTCAGCTTCAACAGTAGGTTCTCCTCTGGAATCTAAAATTTCTTTTCCTTGAATGGATTTAATTTTAGAAAAAGCCATGGTTAGAATATATTGATTATTACCAAAATTCTTTTTTACGAATTATTGTTTTCTAATATAATTGTAAGCAGACAGAGCTGCTTTGGCTCCTTCGCCACAAGCAGTAATAATTTGTTTATATTGGCCTATATTCGCATCGCCTGCCACGAATAAACCCGGGGTTTTAGTTTCATAGGTTTCGAATTTAACCTTTATTTCATTTTGCTTATTGAATTCTACTAAATCTCGGACAAAAGAAGTCCGCGCGCTTCTACCTATTTCTACAAAAACACCATTAACTGGTATGGTTTTTTGCCGATTGTTAATAACATTTTCGTAAGTTATAGATTCTACAAATTCTTTTCCATTAATTCTCTTTAAAGCAACATTGGTAATTATTTTGGCTTTATTTGCCTTCTTTAAAATTTGCTGATTTATCTTATCCGCTTTAACTTCAGAGCCGTATTCTAAGATATAAATTTTTTCAACATAATTTGATAAAAGTATAGCTGATTCAAAACCAGCGTTTCCACCGCCAATAACAGCCACGCTTTTGTTCACAAATAAAATTCCATCGCACACAGCGCAATAGCTCACACCTTTACCTAAAAATTCTTTTTCACCCGGAATTTCTAAAGAACGATTCTCGGCGCCCGAAGCAATAATTACTGTTTTGGCTTGGATTGTTTTTTCGTTTTTAATGGTAACTAAAAACAAGTTAGTATTTTTTGTTATTCCTATGACCTCATCAAATTTAATCTCAACTTTCTGTTTTCTAAGATGATTCTCAAATTTTTCAATCAAATCTTTTCCTAAAATTTCTTCGAACCCAGGATAATTTTCAATAGCAACAGCTTTTCCCGCAACTTGTCCGCCAAAAGATTTTGTAATCAAAAGAATTTTGGAATTTTGCCTCGCTCCATAAATACCAGCTGAAATACCTGCAGGCCCGCCACCAATAATAACAATATCGTAGATTATATTTTTTACCATTTTATATTATTCTTTAAATATTTTCTATTAAATAAAATATCATTTCAATTATTTTTCAATTTTTATTATATCACAAAAACAAATAAAAAAAATCCTATGTAAAATAAAATCCCCAAATAGCATTATTGCCATTTGGGGATAAAAATCAGGGATTATTATCTTATTCTGGCGGATTAACTTCATACACCTCCCTCATCCTCGCTTCAATTATTTCCCTGGGCTTGCTCTCAAAGGGAGCTTTGGTCCAAAGTTCCATCAGTTGGTAAGGGTTAAAGATTTCAGCATACACCTCTCTCATCCTCGCTTCAATTATTTCCCTAAGCTTGCTCTTAGGAGCGTCTATCCAAAGTATCATTAATTGATAGGGGTTAAAAATTTCAGCATACACCTCTCTCATCCTCGCTTCAATTATTTTCTCGGGCTTTCTCTCAAAGGGAGCTTTTGTCCAAAGTTCCATTAGTTGATAAGGGTTAAAAATTTCAGCATACACTTCCCTCATCCTCGCTTCAATTATTTCCCTAAGCTTGCTCTTAGGAGCGTCTATCCAGAGTTCTATTAGTTGATAAGGGTTAAAAATTTCAGCATACACCTCCCTCATCCTCGCTTCAATTATTTCCCTGAATTTGCTCTCAAAAGGAGTGTCTATCCAGAGTTCCGTTAATTGCTTAAGACTAAATTTTAGTATATGCTCCCGCGTTTTTAAAAATTTAAACTTGCCCATTTTCTTTTCCCCTTTCTTTTTTTCTAAAAATTAATTATACTAACGCACCTTTGTTTCTAAATTCTTTTCATCTCCTTTTTAATTTTTAATGTTCTATTATTATATTCATATAATAATATACTTTTATGCTTTTGTCAAGTTTAAAATAAATACATTCAACCTATTAACATAACATTTTACAAATTATAGATATTTTTAATTTCAAAATAAAAAGAGCCATGTTTATAGACTTGGCTCAAAGTCTTTATTTCAGCATACGCTCCTAAGCTCAGAGCTGGCTGATATAACTACCTCTGCAAAATTATCTCCTTTTTTATAGTTTTTATTTGAAAGACATTAGTTAAACCTATCTAGAAGAATTTATGCTTTCAACAAATTCTCTAACTGTATCGTTTGCTATTTTAATATGGTTATCAACCCAGCGTTGCGCTCTACTTCTGGAAAAGCCAAAGTCATTAATCAGCTCCTGTGTAAATTCGTTTCTTTCTTTCTCTACATCTTGCCCTAGAAATTTTGATAAATTTCTGTTATTGATAGATTGTTTTTTCATCTCTTAATCCTCCTTTTTTCGTTTTAATTAAAATTAATTCATCCTTTCCCTTAAAATCTTTTCACCTCCTTTTTTTATTTTTAATGTTCTGTTTTTACTATCCGTAGTATAGTATACTTCTGTAATTTTGTCAGGTAAAAGTTTAAAGTAATTAATATAGACAGAAAATATAAACAATATTTAAAAGCCGAGAGTAAAATCTCGACTTTTTTATAGGTTTCGTTAAAAATAATTATAAAACCTTCAGTTGTTTTAGGTATTTTTTTAAATCAGGGCCATAATAAGGGTGATTTAAAGAAAGATAAAGGTTGGATTTCAGCCAATTTAATTTAGTTCCACATTCAAGCCATTCACCCTCAAATTCATAACCATAAATAGCTTTTCCTTCTGTTAACATTTGATTTAAAGCATTAGCTAAAATTATTTCTTGAGGTTTTTTCTTTTTTTCTTTTCCCAGATAATCAAAAACTTCAGGCGTTAAAATATATTTACCGACAATCGCAAAATCAGACGGGATTTTTTCAAGGGAGGGTTTTTCTATAATTTTTTTAATTTTATAAAAACGATTAGCTATTTTTTCAACCGCGACGACTCCATAAGAAGAAAGTTTTTCTTTGGGCAAACGATGAAGGGCAATTACTGGTTTTTCGCAAGTTTTAAAAACATTTTTTAATTGTAAGATACAAGGCGTTTTTGAATATACAATATCGTCTGAAAACAAACAAGCTATCGGTTCTTCTCCTCCAAGTTTCAATGCTTGTAAAATAGCATGCCCGTCACCCAAAGAATCTTTTTGCAAGACATAATTAAAAGAAATATTCTTAAAAATATCTTCAAAGTTTTTAAGCTCCTCCAAGACAGAATCTTTTTTTCTTTCCTTTAGAACCTTATTCAGCTTAGTAGAAGGTTTTAAATAATCCGCAATAATTTTCTTATTTTCGGATTTAACAATAAAAATTACCTCTTGAATCCCAGAATTTAGGGCTTCTTTAATGATATGTTGAATCATTGGAACATCCACTAATGGCCAAAATTCTTTTGGTACCACCTTAGACAGAGGCAAAAACCTTGTGCCCAATCCAGCAATAGGAATAATAACCTTTTTTATATCCATACACTGATAAACAACGAACAATAATGATTACTAATCAATAACTACTCGTTGCTTTTTCGTCGCGATTTATCGCATTTATATTTGTTCTTTTTTCCTTCTGAAAATAGCGGGCGTTTCCCAGACTTCTTCTTTTTTCAATATTTCTTTTTCTTCTTCTTCGGTTGCTTCTCTGACTTGCAAACCGCTCCGTCTAACTTTTCTGCTTTCGATTTCTGTTAATTCAATTAAGCTCTTTTTCTTCTCTTCTTCTGTTAAGGCATATCTTGTCTTTGGTAAAATAGTTTTTGTTTCAGGATTATCTTTTTTTTCAGAGACTACTTCTTTATTTAAATCAGATTTTGGTTTACTGTTTTGCTTTGTTTCTTTTTCTAATTTCTTGGGTAAAACTTCACTTTTCTTGATTGCTGGCAATTTCTTAATTTTAACTTTTTGTTTTTGGTTTCCTTCCGGTTCTTCAATTCGCTCATGTTTGATTATATCTTTCTCTTTTAAAGGAATTTTAACAATTTTAATTTCGCTAGAACTATCTTTAACAATATTAATTTTTTTATTACGTTTATTTTTTTTCTTTGGTTTTTTCTTTTTAACAATAATTTTATCATTATCAGTTTTAACTTCTGTTGAATCTTTTTTAAGATTACAACCAACCGCAAGCAATGTTATTTTGATTCTGTTTTTGAGTTTTTCGTTTTGGTTTATTCCAAAAATAATTTTAGCTTTTTTATTTATCAGTTCAGAAATTGCTTCTGATATTAAAGAAACTTCCAAGAGTTGAAGCGCTTTATCGCTGGATATGTTATATAAAATCCCTTTCGCTCCTTTAATATCATAAGGATATAGTTCGCTAAAAATTAATTTTTTAATAATTCCCGTTTCCGTATTTATTTGTGAAGAGAAAGTAGAAATAGTATCGTTTGTTCTTGTTGTATGGTTTTCAAAATTATAAAAGGAATCGTTCTCAGGAATCTTAGAGTCCTTAAAATCATTTCCGTTATTAGCTCTAATGTTATTAAGTGTCTGAGCTTCCACCGTATTAAGATAAACTAATTTTCCTTTTCCAGATAAGATTGTTTTTAAATCGGCGAAATCAATATTAATCAAACCGGACGAATATATCATTTCGATTAATCCTTGTAAATTTTCAGTCAATCTTCTGTTAATTGAAGAGAGAGCGGTCTTCAAAGGAGCGTTTTTATCAACAATTCTAAAAATTCTTTCATTGGGAATAATAGAATAAGCGTTAAGATTTTGTTTTACTTGTTCAAGAGATTCTCTACTAATGTCCATTTTCTTTTCCCCTTCAAATTCAAACGGCAAAGTAAAAATTCCATAAGTAATACAATTTAAGTTTTTAGAAATCCTAGAGAAAACAGGTAGAGCCCCAGAGCCAGTTCCGCCTCCCAAAGAAGCAATTAAAATACAAACGTCTTGACCTTCAAAAAGTTTCTTAATTTCTTCTTTTTTATTCTCCGCAGCCAATTTGCCTATTTCGGGATTCATTCCAGCTCCAAAGCCATCAGTCAAATCTTGTCCGAATTGAAATTTCTTAATCTTTTTTGGGGCTTTTTTAAGGGCTTGAACATCAGTATTAGCAACCACAAAATCTAATTTATTCATTTTAAGGGCAAGTTCAGAAACGATCGAGCCTCCACCGCCTCCAATACCAATTAACCTAATCTTTGTCTTGTGAAAATCATCCTTAAAAACACTGTTTTTATTTAACTTTCTTTTTTGAATAGTTTCATTCTTTAGAATCTTTTTTGGAGTTTTCGTTCTTCTATCTACTGACATCTTACTTGTCTTTTTTACTGGATTTCTCTTTATAATTTTTTTAATTTTTCCGGTTTTCTTAATTTTCTTTATGTTTTTAACTTTCTTAGCTCTCTCAATTTTTTGAGAAAAATTCTTTTTTTGCATTTCTTTCTTTTTACCTGAATATTTAACAGAATTTATTTTTCTAATCTTTTTCTTTTTAGATAAACGCGTGTTTAACTTCTTTAATTTTTTTAATTTTTTTGTAACCATTAGACTAATTTAAGATTATTATATGTATATAATAACTTGTTTAAATCTCTAAATCAAGAGGTGCAGCATTTTATTCGGTCCGGATTATTTTGTTGGCCATGCATCATAGTTGGCCATGCGATGGCCAACCAGCGATGGCCGACCAGCGGCCAACCAGTGGCCAACAAGCACGATGGTCAACAGGTAATCAGCCAAAAACCAATTTAAAAATTATTTAGCAAAATCACAAATATCTCTAAAATCGCAAAACTGACATTGCCAACCAGGATTTGGTTTAAAATCACTTTGCCTAATTTTTTCAATCTCTTTTAATATTTTTTCTTTTTGTTGTTTTTTCTCTTGAACGCTCCCCAAAAAAGAAACTATTTTTCCTTCTTCTAAATAATAGTAACCAAGTTCTGTTGGTTTTAAGCCAAAAATATCTTCAAGCGCAATTTGGTAAATTAAAAGTTGTTGTTTGTCTTTTGGCAATAATTTTTCTTTAAAGGCGCCTGTTTTGTAATCAATAATTCTCGCGCCATTCTTTAATTTATCTATTCTATCTATTCTTCCAAAAAGAATGTATTTCCCTATTTTTAGTTTAAAAGGCAACTCTAAAGCTATTTTTCCATTAACTTTTAAAATACTGGGCTTATCTTCTAAGAATTTTTCATAAAAATTTTTAAGTATTTTTTTTCCTAATTTATGGTATTCTTTTTTTTGGCTTTGGGACTCGTACCATTCGTCAATCCACTCTTTTTCATATATTTCAATCAAATCTTCAAAACCGTAAGCGCTAAAAAGTTCCTTAGCGTTAATCTGCTTAATTTCTTTATTTTTTTCTTCCTTAAGTTTAAACAAATTATTCTGGTTTGTTTCTTTCTGTCCGTTAACTAATTTTAAAAATTCGTATAAAGTATTATGAATTGTTTTTCCGAAAGAGAAAACTGCTTTCCCTTTGGTTGGCACTTTATAAATATATGCAAACTTATACTGCAAAGGACATTTTTCGAAAGCCGCTAATTGAGAAAAAGAAAAATGAGAAGGCAAGACTATTCCCTGTTTAGTTCTGTTTTTAATCAGATCATTCGCAGGTGTTAAGTTTTTAAAAATTTCTTGTTGTTTACTCCTATTGTTTAATTTACTGCCTATTACTTCTTCTTTTTTAACAAAACCTGTTTCGACCAAAAACCTTGACGGTTTTTTATTTCTTAACCCACCATAATCATCAGCCGAAGTAAAGAATAATTTTTCTTGCGCTCTTGTCATTGCAACATAGAAAAGTCGCCTTTCTTCTTCTAAATAAACATCACCTTTAGGGATAATTTCTTTTGTTAGCTCTAACGGGATCTCAATCGGTTCTTTGCGTTGAATGGTTGGAAACCTTTTATCAACTAAATTAACTAAAAAAACATATTTAAATTCTAATCCTTTGGCAGAATGAATAGTCATAATCCTAATCATGTCAAGCCCTTGCTCAAGCTCAAATTTTAATTTACCCTGTTGGCCTGATTCTATTTCTAAGTTTATTTGTTCTATAAAATTTTTAATAGTTGGGTAAATTACAGTTTCCTCAAATTCTTTTATTTTTTTATAGAATTGATTAATTAAATCAAGTTTTTGTTGAGCATCTTTCTTAATTAAATAATTTAAATATCCAGAATCTTTTAAAAAGGAAATCAGGATTTCTGAAAGTTGTTTATGGCGCGTTAATTTAAGATGTTTTTCAATCAAACTTAAGATAAAAGAAATTTTACTCCGTGCTTTTTCGGAAACATCTTGAATTAAAGGAAGTTCCTCTAATCCTTGATAGATTGTTTTTGTTTTTCGAGAACAATATTGGGTAATCTTCATTATATCGTTTGAACTAATTTCCAAAAAAGGCATATTTAAAATTCGATATACCGAAGAACTCTCCTCATTATTGTCTAAAATTTTAAAGTAAGAAATAATATCTAAAATAATAGGTTTAGAATAAAGACCTTCAGAAGCTAAAAATTGATACGGGAAACCAGCTCTCGTTAACGCTCCGATAAATGGGTTTGCGGTTTGATTTGCTCGAATCAAAATCGCGAAATCGCTAAAATTTGATTCAATGTTTTGTTCAAGAATTTCAGCGATTTTATTAATCACTCCTTGAGCTTCTTCGTCAGAATCTTTAAAGCGAAGATATTCAATAACGCCTTTTTCTTTTTTAGAAGCAATTAGCTTTTTGTTAATTTTACTAATATATTCAAGCCGATTTGGATTATTGGCTTGAATAAATTCATAAGAAAGATCTAAAATATTCTGTGGAGAACGATAGTTTGTAATCAAAGAGATCTCTTTTGTCTTGGGAAAATCTTTTTTGAATTGGATAATATTATTAAAAGACGCTCCTCTAAACTTATAAATGGATTGATCGTCATCACTTGAAACCGTTAAATTATTTTTTGGAAAAGCTAAGATTTTTGCCAATTCGTATTGCGCCCAATTAGTATCTTGAAATTCATCAATTAAAATATGTTTAAACTTTTCTCTATATTTTTTTAGAATCAATGGCCTCTTTTGAAAAAGTCTTAAAGTGTAATTGATTAAATCTCCAAAATCTAAAAAATTGTTTTCTAAAAGCAATTTTTGATAAATATGATATGCATTCGCGACCTCTTTAATTCTTTCTGCTTCCTGATTTTCCGGTAAATCCGTAAGATTGGTTTTTAGTCTATCGCTGTATTCCAAATAATCTTCAGGAGATATATTTTGGTCTTTGCAACGAGAAAAATGAGAAATTAACGCGGATATAAATTTAGTTTGCCTTCCTAGTGGCCTGTAATAATTAAATTGAAACTTATCTAGGTTTTGTTTAACAAAAAGCCACGCGCTTGTTTGGTCTAATAATTTAAAATCGGTTGACAATCCAATATCCAAGCCATGTTCTTTTAGAATCCTTTCGCAAAAAGAATGGAAAGTAGAAATCCATAAATCCATATATCCATAATCCAAAAGACCATCTACCCTTTCTTCCATTTCTGTCGCGGCTTTATCGGTAAAAGTTAGAGCTAAAATTTCTTCTGCTGCAGCTCTTTTGTTTTTGATTAAATAAGCAATGCGTTCAGTAATAACCGCTGTTTTACCAGTACCTGCGCCCGCAACAAGCAAAAGCGGCCCCTCTCCAAAAGTAACTGTTTGTTTTTGTTCTTCATTTAATCTTTTTTTAGCATCCATTAAATCATCTTATCAAATTTCTTAAATAAGAAAAGCTAATTAACTTGGAAACCAAAAAACATAGTCGGCCATGCATAGTTGGCCATGCGATGGCCAACCACCAACCGTTGGCCATGCATAGTCGGCCATGCGATGGCCAACCACCAACCTTCGGCCATACGATGGCCAACCATTTGGCCAATCATTTTGACATATAAAAAGGAGGTTGGCTTTTTAAAGCCAACCTTTGAATTTTAATTTACGAAAGCCCAGTGTCCAATGGGCGCTTCCCAAGATAGACACAAATCCTTATCTGTGTCAGTCTCAAGAATAAAATTTATCGTTAAGACGCCCCTCTTATTGAAATAAATCAAGAATCTCAATTTCCAATTTAATGGAAGTCCCCCTGTTTCCTCTTTGATTTGCTGGTAAATATAGTATATCTCTTCCCCCATAATTTCGATACCGTCTTTAACGTAATTAGACACCATTAGATTTTCTATGTTCATGCCACTCCTCCTTTTATTGTTAATATGCTTTAAATAATACTTTATCTATTTTTTAGAATTTGTCAAAAAACCGTAGAAAAAAACTGCGGAAGCTTAATTTCCGCAGTCTCTTGGTCTCCGTAGACCTTTCTTAATTTTTAGGAATTTAAAAAATTTAAAAAATATTTAAAAATCTAAAAGATTATTTTCTTTTATTTTAATTTTTCAAGAATTTTGCCTAATTCTTTGATTTTTTGGCCATAGAGAGCCCAATCGCCTTGTTGTTGCGCTTGCAATGCTTGCTCGTAATACCGATTTGCTTGAAGAATAAGCTCTTCTTTGTTTATAGAGGGAGTTTCTGCTTCTTGCTCTGGCTTATCTATTTCGTTTTCAAAAATTTTATTCAGAGCTTTTTCTAAAGTTTCTTCCATAGCAATCTGATTTTCAGAAACCACTATAACTCTTTTAAGTTCTGGTATCTTGCCCCCTTCCGCTCTGATGTATAAAGGCCTAATATATAAAATAGATTCTTCTATAGGAATAACTAATAATTGACCAAGGTTAACTTCCGAACCGCGTTGATCCCACAGAGAAATTTGTCTAGATATTTCTGGATCTTGATTAATCCTATTAATAATCTGATTAGGTCCAAAAACTAACTTTTGTTTTGGAAAGCGATAAACTGCAAGCTTGCCATAATTATTACCGTCTGAACGAGCCACCATCCATGCCGATAGATTATTTTTACCTTGAGGAGTAAATGGAATCATTAAAATAAATTCTTCTTTTTTTTCTCCGGGTAATTTCATTATAATATGACGTTCAACAGGGTCTTCCAAGTTTTCGGCAATTTGCGGAATCTGCCATTTATCTTCCTTGTTATAGAAAATTTGAGGTTCTTCCATATGATAAATAGCATAAAGAGAAGTCTGATACGCAAAAATATCTTCAGGGTAACGCAAATGAACTTTCAAAGTATCAGGCATTTCATTAAGAGCTAAAAAAGTATTTTTAAAAATCTTAGAATAGGTTTGGATTAAGGGATCTTCTGGTTCGGAAACATAAAACTCCATCTTTCCGTCATAGGCATCAGTCACTATCTTGACTGAATTTCTAATATAATTTATCTGTTCTGAATTTCCAATTCCTTCAGAGTAAGGATATAAATTACTAAAAGTATATCCGTCATAAATCCATTTCAAACTACCTTCATCGGTAATTACCAAATAAGGATCTTTATCAAGTTTTATAAATGGCAAAACTTTTTGAACTCTTTCTTTGATATTTCTATAATACATTATCCTGCTTTCAGAAGTTATATCATCTGACAATAAAAGTTTAAATTCTTTAAACCTAATCGTCATTAATAGTTTTTTAAAAAATGAATCTATGGGCACGCCCCCTTGTCCCTCATAGTTGCTAAATACATTTTCTTCACCCGCAGGATAGTCAAATTCTTTAGATTTAGTTTTAACAATAACATAATCTTGAGTAAGTTTTCCAAAATATATTTCCGGACGAGTTATATTTAATGACTCTATTGTTGAAACTGGTGGTAAATCTTTAATAAATAAAACAGGCAAACCTTCTTCTGTTACTTCGTTAACCGGACTTAATGTCAACCCATAGCCATGAGTGAAAGACAACCGTTCATTTATAAAATTCTTATTGGGAAGATTAGCGGAATTTAATTCACGCGGAGATAAAAGCGTTTGACGGTATTCTCCATCAATCATATAACGGTCATTGCTTATTGAATTAAAATCATAATAAGTTCTGATTTCCTGCAATTGCCCGAAAGTATCTAAAAGAGGTTCTCTGTCCCAAAGTCTAACATTTTTAATCGTTGTCTGATTATTCTCAATATCTTTCATTGTCAAAGCAGTCTCTCCTGACAAGTTTTTTTCTTCTATTTCGTTAAGCTTAAACGCTTTTTGAGTAAAGGCAATATTGTTAATAATATACGGAGTTTCTTTAACTAATTCATTTGGCTTAACTATAAATCCCTGAAGGATTATAGGGTAAATCCATAGTCCTAGAACTAAAACGACAAAATATGTTGCCACTATCCCTATTAGCATACGATAAGTTTTTCTAAATATACTTACCAAGCATATTAAAGCTGCTACGGTTAAGATAACACTTAGTGCTTTAAGAACCGGCAAAGACGCGTTAATGTCTGTAAAACTTGCTCCTGTAAAAGGGCCTGTGTTTGAGTAAAGAAGATCTGGAATGCTAATAAAATACGTCTTGAAAGCAATTATTAAAAAGAAAAAGAAAAGCATTGACAGAAGATGCGTTTTGGGACCTTTTTTTATTTCTTGTTTAATAATTTTGCCTTCAGAAGAATAACGAATAGGCCTATTTTTTTGACTAAGCAAAGAAAGCTCGCCTTTGCTGGCATAAATTAAAATTGTCCCAATCAAAGAGACTATAACGATCCAAAACAAAAAACCTATGACCATTTTTAAAAACGGCAAGGTGAAGAAATAAAAAGAGATATCTCTACTAAAAATTGGATCCAAGATTCCAAAAGAAACCGCATTCAAATACTTAAGGACTATCTCCCAATTAACAGATCCTGCTAATCCTGTCGAAAATCCGATAGTCAAAGAAAATAATATTGCTAGTTTGTTTATATGCTTATCTAATTTTATTGGCGCTGAATCTTCTCTAGTCTTAACTAAAATGGGTTTATGCCGCGTAATTCGCAAAGCTATCTTTAGATTTAGATAAACTAAAACAAAAGTAATAAGACTTGTTATTAAACCTAATTTAATTTTAGCACTTAAAATTGTTGTAAAAATATTTTCAAATCCAATCTCTTTAAACCAAAACCAGTCGGTAATTAAATTAATTAAATTAAAAAAAACAGTCAAGCCGATAAAGATTAAAGAGAATATGATTAATAAAATAAATTTTTTGCGGTTCATGGTTTTATTATATCAAACATAACAATAAAAGAAATACAACAGCCCGATTAATCAATAATCGGGCTTTTTGGTTATTAAAACCTTTGTTTAAGAAAATCAGGTCTCGGCCTATACCAAATAGGTCTATGCATTTTTTTAATGATTTCGTGTTGTTTTCTGATAGGTTTGCTGCCACCCTCTTCTTGAGACACGATAGCCTCGGCTTTTAGAATGTCTTGTGTAATTTCCTCTTTACTCCTTTTCCCGTTTTTTTCGTTGATATAATACAGCATTCTCCTCCTCCTTTTATTTAAAAATATTTATCCCTACATAGTTTGTATAAACCTTGCATGCCAGAAGTCAAGATAATCTTGCGCTTTTTTGGATTTTTCGCGAATTTCTTTTTCCGAAAATTTTCTTCTTGAATCTAAAATCATTTCTAGGACGTGAGAAATTTCTACCATACCCTCTGCTTTATACCACTTCTTGTCTTGGTATATTTTCCAACAAACATCGCAAAGTCCACTAGTCGCCTCTTCTTCATAGTTGTCATTACCAATTTCTGCTCCGCAATGAAGGCATCTTATGATCATTTTTCACCCCTCCTTTCTCTAGTTAAAATTAAAAAATCATAAACTGTATCCGTCCAAAGCTCTTATTAGAATGTGTCTAAATCCTTTTTTTGTTTTTTTTGAAATATCCCTCCTTTCAAAACAATTTATTTTAGCGTTATATATAAAGAAATATACTTGGTCGCGCAGTATATAAACACAAGAGAACCTATTTGTTTCCAATGAAAATCCTATACAAGCAACAGTAATTTTATGATCTAATCTTTGAAAAAAGGCCTTATACGCATTCTTACTCTGTTCTTTAGAAATTAGCTTCCAATCCTTAAGAATGTCCATTGGATCAACTATTCCATCATATGAATAATCGTAATATTTTGATTTATGTCTTGCTTCAAGAAAAAGCGTTGGTGATATATATGCAGAATACCCTAACACAAAAACAATTTCTAGCACTAACAATATCTTTATCGCTTTATTTTTCTTCATTTCTATTCACCTCCTTTCTGTCCAAAAAAATTATTAAGGAACTATTAAAAAATTAAATTTGTAATTTATGATATGCCTATCTATAGAAAGAACAAGTGAATAACTAAAATTTTACCAATCTTCTTAATCTATATCGGTCTATATCAGATCAGACCCGCACACAAATCAAATCTGTACACGGGTTTGACCTATACACCCGAACGCGACCTAACATAGCTAACTAACACAACCTGACATAATTAAAACCTACCCTTTAAGTATGTTTGTCTTTTGTTTTCAGTGAATTTTTCAATTGCGTATCTTAGCATTGTGCGTGGCATTTTTTTATAATATTTTTTTAAAAATTCTTCTTCTATTTTCTGATCTCGCTTGCCTATTTCTCGCAACATCCAACCAACCGCTTTATGAATTAAGTCCTGTTTATCGTCTAAAAGTAATTGAGAAATTTTTAAAGTATCTTTAAATTGATTGTTTTTTATAAATTCAGCTGTCGCGATAATCGCGATTCTTCTTTCCCACAAAATATTTGATTTTACTAATTTATATAAAATTGATTTATCTTTTTTAAAAAAATAATCACCTATAATCTTAGGAGCCGACAAATCTACTAAATCCCAATTATTGATATATTTTGTATTTTTAAGATAAAAATTAACTATTTTTTCTTTCTCTGTTTCATCTGCTTTTTCGTAATTATCTATTAATATAAATAAAGTAGTTAAACGTTCTTCATGTATTTTGCTTTTTAAAAGTTCTTGTAAAATTTTTAGACCTGTTCCAAAATATTTTTTAGCAATCTGACGCTGCTTTGAAACAGAAATACCTAAAAAAATATCTCCTGCTCCATACTCTCCTTTGTTTGTTTTAAAAAACCCAGCTAAAATTTTGGCCTTAGCTGGATTTTTCAATTTATCTAAATCTTTTCTTATCCTATTCAAAACCATAAAGCTTGTATTTGTATTTTGTGCATTAGTTTTAAATTTTAAACCTTCATTCCTCTTAAAGCTCTTATTCGTTCTTCTACTGGAGGATGAGTCATAAACAATTTAGAAATTTTTTTACCTTTAAAGGGATTGGAAATATAAAGATGCGCCGTTGCTTTGTTAGCTATTTTAAGAGGAGTTTTATCTTGAGATATTTTTTCTAAAGCTCTTGCCAAACCCTCTGGATAACGAGTTAAAAGAGCTCCGCTCGCGTCAGCTAAAAATTCTCTCTTGCGCGAAATAGACATCTGGATTAAAGCGCCTATCAGGGGAGATAAAATAGCCAAAGCAATTCCAATTATTAACATTATTAGCCCCAACTTCCCGTCATTGCGACTATTTCTGCTCCTACCCCCCCAAAAGCTAAAACGCAAAAACCAATCTGATATTAAGGCTACAAGACCAACCAAAACGACTACGACGGTCTGCAAAAGGATATCACGATTACCAATATGGCTTAATTCGTGGGCTAAAACGCCTTCTATCTCGGAACGGTCTAATTTTTCTAAAAGCCCTCTCGTGACAGCGACAACTGCGTGTTCTGGATCACGACCGGTAGCAAAAGCATTGGGAGACATTT
Organism: uncultured Candidatus Saccharibacteria bacterium; assembly: GCA_964469955.1. GTDB lineage: Bacteria > Patescibacteriota > Minisyncoccia > Minisyncoccales > GWA2-38-27 > CAYXZK01. The sequence goes on from CAYXZK010000021.1 coordinate 24,794, forward strand.
CGTTAATAATATAGATTCTAGGTAAAGGTAAACCAGCTGTAATGCAAAGATTTTCAACCAATCTATAAAGTTCTAAATTGTCCGCCTTATTAATTTCTTTGGCTTGACTCATTCTTAGAACAATTTTATCTGAATACCAGTAAGAGGTAAAACTCATCAAAGAGCTAAAAATAACAGCAATAATTAGAATAATTGGACTGTTAAATTGATAGGAAAAAACCCAACCCAATCCAATAATAAAAAGTAAAAAAAAGCTTATCAAAAGCCAAGTTTTCCTGATATTTTGATCTTTGTGAGTATAGAGAGTCGCCATTAAAATTCCCTAAAAATTAACTTCAACTGGTTCACGTTCAACTTGTTCTTGAATTTCAAAAAAATCTTTTTTCTTAAAACCAAGCATGCTTGCCACTAAGTTTTCGGGGAATTTCTCAATTTTAATATTGAAATCTCTAACGTTTCCGTTATAGAAACGACGCGCTGCTTGAATTTTATTTTCAGTATCACTTAGTTCTCTTTGCAATTCCAAAAAATTTTGATTCGCTTTTAAGTCAGGATAGTTTTCCGCTACGGCAAACAATGATTTTAAGGCACCCGTCAAAACATTTTCAGTTTGAGCTTTTTCTGTGGCGTTTTGAGCTCCCATTGCGGCAGTACGAGCTTGAGTTACTTTTTCAAAAAGCTCCCTTTCGTGCTGAGCATAACCTTTAACAGTTTCAATTAAATTCGGGATTAAATCATAACGCCTTTTCAATTGAACATCTATGTCTGACCAAGCTTCATTGGTTCTGTTTTTTAATTTAATTAAGCCGTTGTAAATAGCTATCATCCAAAACACAACAACAGCTATTAGCGCAACGACAATCCATAAAATTAGACTCATTTTTTAATAACCCTTATCTCCTGCTGAAATTTTTACCAGACAAGGCAAGTAAAAATTTGAACAAGAAATTCAGGCAAGGTTAGTTAGTGTTTATATTATAATATTTCTATTGTTTTACGGCAAGAAGTGAAACCGGATATAATTCTAATCCCTGATTGAGGTTTTTCAAAATAATCAGCCAATGCTTTAATTATGGCTCTGTTTGCCATTCCTTTAATGGGTGGCTCTTTAACCAAAACTATAAAATGATTTTTATTAATTTTCTGAATACCCGGCTTTTTAGCATTCGGCTTAGCTTGAACAAAAATTTCCATAACTCTATCTTTCTTAGTCTTTTACGATCTTGATATTTTCAATAATAACACTTTCAACCGGACGGTCAGGGCCTTCAGTCGCCACATTTTCAATAACTCTGACAACCTCCATTCCTTCTATCACTTTGCCAAAAACAGTGTGTTTTGTGTCTAAAAAATTATTGTCATTCGTGTTAATAAAAAACTGGCTACCATTGGTATTTGGACCCGCGTTAGCCATAGCGATTGTGCCAATTATGTTTCTGTTATTAGAATGAATTTCATCTTCAAATACATAGTCTGGTCCACCTGTTCCCCACTTATCTTTTAAAGAATCATCTTTACTCAAAGGATCTCCTGCTTGAATCATAAAACCTTTAATAACTCTATGAAACTTTACGCCAGTGTAAAATTCAGTTTCGGTCAACTTTACGAAATTTTCAACTGTCTTAGGAGCATCAGATTCAAAAAGTTCTATTTTAATTTCACCGAAATTTGTTTGCATTGTCGCGCTTATGTTGTTGTTAGGTAAAATTATCTTATCGTTATTTTTTTCTTCCATGTTTTGTTTATCAATAGGTTGTTCTTTCTGTTCTTTTTGAAAAATAAGGAAATAACCACCTAAAATTAAAGCTATTAATACGACTAAAACTATTAAGAGAATATATGTTTTTTCCATATATTTTTATTATTTTATACCTTTTATATTATTGACAAAAAATCGTTATTAAAATACAGTATAACACAGACAGCTTAACAATCAAACAAAAAGGAGGGAACCTGTGTTAAACATTATTCAATACTTAGCAGCAACCCTTGGAATGGCTGGAAGCCTTTTAGTCGCTCTAAAAAAAAGAAGCGGGTTTATGTGTTGGATAGTTGGAAATATTCTTTGGGTTATTTTTGGCTTCTTAATCCAAAAATGGGGAATTGTAGTTCAATTTATAGCCTTTGAAATAATAGCTATTTATGGTTATCATAATTGGAAAGGAGGCGAGATGAATGAAAAAAATAGAAGAAATAAAAAAATATGATACACTTGAAAGGCGTATGAAAAAAGAGTTTATACTGGATTCAAAAAAAATATTTGATATCAATAATCTCGACAGAAAAATGAAAGAATTGATAAAAGATTTAAAAGAAGTCAACTGGGATAACGTGGAGCATTTTGAAATAGGACCAAGTAAGGATATTTCTGATTCAGAAATTGACAAGCTGATTGAAAAGCACTACTCGCAAAAAGGATACCATGTCTCTCCTGAAAGAACAGGAATATTTATTGCCGAAAAAGAAAAAGATAGCTTACTTATAAATATTTCTAATCTCGGCAATAGAATTTCGGCAAACGTTGCAATCCTTTTTCCGGTTGCATAATCTAATTTAACAATCAACGGCCTGCAATTTGAATTTTGCAGGCTTTTTATTTTCTTCTTTCCAAGAATTTTATAAAATATTCTTTTGGTTTAGAATATTTCTCTTTTTGTTTTAAGAATTCAATATTTGTTTCTGACACTCTTTTTAAATTTTTTCCATCTAAAAACAAAGGGTCAACTACCCGTGATTTAACTAAAACTTTTAAGTCGTAATCGTCTTGATTGCTGCTTTTATATTCAAATTTATTGTTAGCTCTGTCTACTAGAAATTTTAAATTACTATCTTTTTCTGTTTCGGGTAATATTTTCGCCCAAACTTGTTTGTCAGTAGTAAACAAATCACTTTTATTTATTATGCCTTTTTCTATGGCATATTTAACCAAATCACTTGTTGTTTTAAACATCACGCCTGTTTCTAATCCTGACCAAAACCAATTATTTATCTTTAAAAATAAATAAGCGTATCTTTGAGCTATGTTTTTCTTTCTAAACACCCAAAAATTATTAATAATTATGAAATTATTTATTAAGCTATTAATCTCTTCCTGACTTGTTTTATTGGTTGCGTCTAACTCTCTTAGAAAATAGTCAATTCTGTCCGCGCATAAATCAGGCAGTTCTTTTTCTTTTAGTGGAAATTTTGAATCATCTATGACATCTCTATAATCAATATTATGTTTCTTAAGGATAGTTGGAATTTCCGACTTTTCAATAAATTCTTCCAAGCAATCGTCTTGAAAAGTATGTTTGGTTTCAGAGCCATTGTGAAAAATGTAATCAGCAACATGAGAAAACGCAGTATGTGAGACATCGTGGAGCAAACCCGCGATTTGTTCCAGTAAAGGCGCTTTGAATTTTTTAAGTAATATAAACACCCCAACAGAATGTTCAAATCTGCTAAAAGCTGTTCCTGGAAAATATGGTTCGAAATAGCCATGCTGATCTATACCTTTCATTCTTTGCAAGCTTGGACATTTTATCAAATCTAAAATAATTGGCTCGTTTATTTCAGTCTCTCCATAAATTTTATCTTTGTATTTCATTTCTCGTTATTTTATAAAAAAAATATTATTTTTGTCAATTTAACCTTGGACAGATAGGCTTTTCTTCAAGGGGTTGACAAACAGGTTTAAATTAAGGTAAAATATAATCGTCCTAGTAAAATAAGTGATTACTCTATATTCCATTTTATGGATTATGGAGAGGAAAGTCCGAACACTCACTCCTTGTTTTTTAACAAGGGTTAAAAAGGTAGAGGGTAATACCCTTCAGTCGCGAGACTAGAGGTGCGAACAGAGACGCAATAGATCGAAAGATCTAAAACCCTTTATATATTTTAGACTTGTTTCTGTGTTTTTTAAAAAATACGGAATTTTAAGATATGTACAGGGTCAGTCCTGCAGCAATGCAGGGGTGAAACGGCTAAATCCTTATCAGGGTGCAAGAACAAAGCAAAATTTTAGGAATACGACTTAAATTTTTGCAAAAGTAGTTCGCTTAGATAGATAATCACTCCAACTAATTTTGGTTGGACAAAATTCGGCTTATAGTTTTACTAGGACAAAAAAAGAGCTTGCCGTTACGGTAAACTCTTTTTTTGTTGGTTAAAATCTATTATAAGAATTAAATTAAAAAAGCTTTTGAGAGCTTTTCTCGGCGTCAAGAGCTTGATTAACCAAACTGTCTGCTTCTTTGTTCCTTTCGCGCGGAATTGATTTGAATTTTAAAATTCCAAAATCAAATTTTAAATTCCAGACCTCTAAAAACAATGGTTGAATTTTTGAATCCAGAACTTTATATTTGCCATTTAGTTGTTTTACTAAAAATTCAGAATCAGACCTTAATTCTATTTCCGACTTTTTTGCTAATTCTTTGCCAAAAGTCTTTTTAAATTTTTTCAAAGCGATAATCACAGCCGAATACTCTGCCTGGTTATTTGTTAAATTATCTCCCAAATATTCAAAATATTTTTTAATAATTTGATCCTTTTCGTTGCAAAAAACAACGCCGGCTGCCGCAGAGCCCGGATTTCCACGCGAACCACCATCTGTATAGATAATTATTTTTTTCATAATATTTTGTCTTTAGTTAAAGTAATTATTAAGACATTTTTTGAATTCTTCAAGGTGCTTATTTTCTACACTAAAACCAGCCGCAACAGGATGGCCTCCAAAAGTAATAAGATTTTCTGAGCAATTCTTCATTGCGTCAACAACGTTAAGGTCGTGCGGAGATCTGACTCCGCCCTTACTCTCTGTCTTGCCTTTCTTAAATAAAAAAACAGGCTTTCTTTCTTCTCTTACGATTATTGAAGCGACAATTCCAAGTAAAATTAAATCCCAATTCGGATCACCTTCAAAAACAATAGGATCAAAAGGCTTCGCGGTTATCCTAATCCTAACTTCTTCTATTATCTCGCCTATTCTTTTTCTTTTTTTAATATTTTCTTGAACTAATTCATTCGTTAATTTTTCCGCTTCTTTTAAGTTTGAACAAGTTAAAAGACGATAAGGAACAGGTAGGTTATTTTTAAAATCTCGAATATTCAAAAGAGAATTAAGCTTGCAAACGCGTTCAAATAAAGGTAAAGATTTAAAATTTTCTAAATTAAACAAAGCTTGAATCCCAGGACGCCAACTTGTTTCAAGATATCCTAACCCTTTTTCAACCATTTTTTTGTTTTCGTCTATCAGCGGCATCATATCGGCAATAGTTGCCATCGCGGTTAATTCTAAAAAATTTCTTTTGAGACTTTCAGACATTTTATCTTTTAAAAGAATTTTTGCCAATCTATAAATAATACCTGCGTTGGCAAAAACTTTGAAAGGATAATCGTCTCCTTTTTGTTTAGGGTCTACAATAATTGAAGCCGCGGGAAGTTTTTCTAATACTTCGTGGTGATCAATAACTATAATTTCAAACCCAAGCTTATTAGCTTCTTCTATTTCTTTAAAATTTGATATTCCGCAATCCATAGATATAAATAGAGCGGGAGCATATTTTTTTAAATCGTTCAAAGCTTTTAAACTAATACCATAACCATCTTCTCTGTCGGGAAAAGAAACCGCCTCAACCTCTCCTGTCAAATTTTCTATAGTTTCTTTTAAAATAATAACAGAAGAAGCTCCATCTAAATCAGAATCTCCAAAAAGAACTATTTTTTCTTTGGATTCTATCGCTTTTAAGATTCTATTCGCTGTTTTTTTTAAGTTTTTAATTTCCATAATTATTTTAACGATTTTTCTAAAGCCTTTATCCCGGGTAATTTTTCTTCGCACAGAAATTTTAGCATTGCTCCGCCACCGGTTGAAACATAATCAAATTTATTTTTAAATCCGAATTTATAGAGAGCAAAAACGGTCTGTCCGCCACCCGCAATTTTAAATGCTTTAGAGTTTTTAACAATTTCTTGAGCAATATTTTTAGTGCCATTTCCAAATAAAGAATTTTCAAAAAAACCCAAGGGACCTGCCCAAACAATTGTTTTGGCTTCTTTGATTATATCTGAGAATATTTTAATAGTCTCATTTCCTATATCTAAAACCAATTCATCCTTTTTAACTTTCCCTAGCGCTGTTTCTCTAACATACTTGTCGCCTATTTTGTTAGGAGACACTATCGCGTCTATTGGAAGGTGCAGTTTAGTTGAGGTTAAGTTAATTTTATTAATCTTATTCATTATTTTTGGGGAAAGATAAGGCTTTTTAACACAAATTCCTTGCGCAGACAGAATAGCGTTAGCTATTTTTCCGCCTATAAGCAAGTGGTCGGCTTTATTTAAAAATTTTCCAACAAAAACGCCTTTATTAGAAATTTTAGATCCTCCAATAATTACAATTAAAGGCCTTTTTAAAGAATCTTTTTTTAAGATATTTGAAAAGACTTTGATTTCTTTTTCAAACAGCAAGCCAGCACAAGCAGGTAAAAAAAGAGGAACTCCAATTATTGAGGCATGTCGCCTATGCGAAACTCCAAAAGCGTCATTAACATAAATTTCAGCCAGCTTGGATAATTTTTTAGCAAAAACATTCTCGTTCTTTTCCTCTCCTTTGTAAAATCTTAAATTTTCTAAAAATAAAATTTCGCCTGTTTTCATTTTCGCGGATTCTCTCTCAATTTCTTTGCCAAGGCAATCATTTAAAAACTTTATCCCCTTAAATTTAATTGTTTTGTTTCGGATAAGTTTTGCGGAATTGAATTCTTTTTCCAATAATTCTTTTAATTTTAAATAAACAGGCTTTAGGCTAAGATTTTTTATTTTTTCCTCAAAATTGGCTTTTGAAAACTTTGAAGCATTATTTTGATCTATTAATTTTTGAGGATTGCCCAAATGACTAATTAAAATAATTTTATTTTCGTTTTCCAGCAAATATTTAATGGTGGGGATGGTCTGTTCGATCCTAAAACTATTTGTAACCTTTTGCCTGTTATCCAAAGGAGAATTAAGGTCGCACCTAACCAAAACTCTTTTGTTTTTAGGATTGATTTCTTTAAGAGTTTTAAACATCTTCTTCTTGCTTAAATTTATTTAATGTTTCTTGCAAAGTTTCTTTTAATCCTTCTAAATCCACTGGTTTTCTTTTTTTTACTCTTGCTTTAGAAATAGCGTTTGATTCCCTAAAGGAAATCGGCTCCCTTTGGATTGCTTCTTCTAAGGAAATTGATTCTTGGTTTTCTTTAACAGAATCTCTTTTGTCTGCTTCTTGCGTTGTTCTGCTTTTCTTCAAACAAGCTTTACAATAAACCGGTCTTTTGCCGTCAGGCAAAAATACTGTCTTTGTCGGTTTTCCGCAGACAGAACAAACAGCATCGTATAAAACAGGAGTTTTTTTGGTTTCAATTTTTGAATTTTCTTGTTCTGAAAAACCAGTCCATTTTATAATTTTTTCTTCTACTTTTTCGCGCAAAGTGGCATATCTTTCTCGAGAAGCTTTTATGATTTTTTCTCTATTTGAACCTTCAAGCAAATCAGGAAAAGGATTTAAAGTGTGAGCCGAAAAAGGTCTTCCGGCAATTCCATCAATCATTAGTTTTAAATAAATATCGTATTTCGCCAAGTTAACAAGATCGGTTGCCATAAATTGAGGAAAAAATTCTTTTTCTAAGAATTCAGCGTCATCTGCTCCAACTCTAAACGAAACCAAGGTACCAACATTTCCAAACACAGCGTCTCTAACCTGATCTTCCATTTGAGAAATATATTGATGGGCCAAAATTAAATCTAATCTGTATTTTCTTGCTTCAGACAAAATGTTCGCAAAAGATTCTGTGGCAAAATTTTGAAACTCATCAACATATAGAAAAAAATCTTGCCTGTCTTCCTCAAGAATATCAACTCTTGACATGGCCGCCAGTTGTATTTTGGTAATTAAAAGAGCTCCTAATAACATTGAATTGTCTTCTCCAATTCGTCCTTTTGATAAGTTTAAAATCAAAATCTTTTTTTCGTCCATTATATCTCTCATATTAATGGTAGATTTTACTTGTCCTATAATGTTTCGTATTAATGGAGCTGATACAAATTGGCCAACTTTGTTCTGGATAGCGGCGGTTGCTTCAGTTTCATATCTTTGATTGTAATTAGCAAACTCATTAACCCAGAAAGATTTAATAACCGGATCTGTGACTTTTTCCACTATCTGTTTGCGAAACTCCGCGTCTGAAAGCATTCGGTTCACCCCTAAAAGAGTAGAACCTGGATATTCTAAAAGAGCCAAAATAGTATTATTTAAAATATATTCCATCCGCGCTGACCAGACATCAGGCCATATTTTTTTAAAAACTCCCATTAAACCACCGGCAACAAGATGGCGATGTTCCAGTTTAACTTTTTCCATAACATTAAAAGCGATCGGATAGTTTAAATCAGCTGGATTAAAATAAACAACATCATTGACCCTGTCTGATGGTATAAAATTCAACAATGCTTCTGCAACTTCTCCATGCGGATCAACAAAGCCAACTCCTTTGCCTGCTTGGATATCCTGAATAGCCATGTTTTGAAGCATTGCCGTTTTACCCATACCTGTTTTTCCAACAACGTAAAAATGCCGACGTCTATCGTCGATTTTAATGCCAAATTTTTTTAAATCGTTTCTATAGGTTGTTTCTGCAAAAAAGTTTATTTCACTCATAACCTAAAAATTTACTGTTATGTTGTTTTTCTCAAAACTATAATTCTTCTGTAGGCAAACCAGCGGGTGGCTGACCTTTTTTAGCTTCAATCCGAGAAACAGAAGGGGCAGAAGAAACTTCTTGTCCTGAAAAATGAAACAATGTAGCCAATTCTTCGCTATTTAAGATAAAAGTTCCACCCGACCGAGGAAAATAAAGACTTACCCTTGATTTATATTTTCTGAAGATAGCTCTTTTTCTTAAATAAATTCTTCTTTTCCTAACAAGGTTTATTGGCAAAAACAAACTTCTGTTAACTCTCGTCATAGAAGGATTTCCAACAGGCCTTAACCCATTAAGATTACGAGTGCTAAAAGAATTAAAAAAACCAAAGCCAAGCTTAAAATTAGGAGTGTAAAAAACGCTTCTTTTTCCGAGATAAATAAACCTAATGTTGGTTATAAAACCCATTTTGGAAATTTTATCTTCTACTCCCGCGATAACATCCCTTTCCCCTGGGGTAAGTTTCATTTCAACCGGAATAGAATCTTCTTTTTCTTCCTTGGCTTCTCCAGCTACTTTTCCGCTTATCAAAACATCAATGGCTTCTGAAATTATTGATTTCCGAGGAGCTGGTTTTTTTGTTCTTCTTGCCAATTCATCTCTTAGTTTTTTGCCTTCTTTTATCCAGTCATCTGTTTTTTCGGGACCTGCTGTAATTTGGACCCAAAATTGCTCGCCTGGTTTTATTTTTGCCATCCCTTCCAAAAGACCCGCCAAAGGATCAATTTTCTTTTCTTCTTTGGTTTCTTTTTCTGTTTCAAATTTCTTATATGTTTTGATTGGATAGGCGTCTTCTTTAAGAAGTTGATAATCGCATCCCCAAAGATCCCAATCTTTATTCGGAATATCAGCAGGAACATGTTTGGTATAGTCGTCTACCACTGAAATTTCTACTTCAGGATATTGAGAATAAATAAGGGATTCAATCGGATCTTTCTTTTCTTTTGGAATTCTAAGGAAAAAATGGACATCTCCGCCAATTGATGCTATTTCAAACGAACAAGAAAGTTGCAAAACTCCTGAAACCCATTTCTTCCAAGAATTGATTGGCTCAAAAAACACCTGATAAATACCTTCCATAACTGTTTCCATAGCCCTGATCGGCTTTAAAATTTCTTTTGGGATTTTAACTTCTAACAAAATTATTGTTTGTTTTCCAAACCAAACATCTATTCCTCTCCACCACAGCCAAAGAAAAGAAAAAAACTTCCACAAAATAAAGGGAAGCGGTAGCCACCACCAGGATTTAATAAAACCCCAAATAGGTGAAAATATTTCAGAAAAAATAGGATTTAAAAAATTGAATAAGTCTAAAATTTGAGGAGGGAAAAAATCAACCATATGTCAACTAGCACTGAACAACGCGCGTTTAAAAAATTAATAGACAGCGCGAAGCAAACAATGTTTGTCTGCAGAAACTATGTTTTTTAGTAAAATGTCTGCAGAAAAATTAATGTTAAAATGTTAAAATACTTAAATGCCTTACGCTTCTCTCACCGTATACCTCCCTTTTGAATCTTTTAAAAAATATGCTTGGTTTTGTAAATTCAAAAAAATGGTGTTTTCCTTTACAATTCTTTGCTTTGAAACCTTTTCTACGATTTCTTCTTTTCCTAAGGGAAATTTTGATTCTTTTAGAACTTTCAAAATTATATCTTTAACCGTTCCAAGGTCATAGCCCCATTCCCCTAACGCGTAAATGCCTCTACCAACTAAAACGAAACGGGGATCTTTTATCAATTCATTGTGAATTGTAGCCGTGTTTATTTCTTTTTTTTGCAAAAAAGAAGAATTTTTCATAAAATCAGCTATTTGACTGAAATGTAAAGGCTTGTTGTTTCTTTTTAAAACCAAGTAAGCTCTATCTTTTGCTCCATGCGGATTAATTTCTATCCAATCTTTTAAGCCAAATTTATTTTCAGAATTCATCTTGATCTCTTTCGAAATTTCTAAATAAGAATTAAAAATATCTTTATTTATTTTTTTGTTAGAAATTTTATAAACTTCCGGTTTTTGAATTTTAAAAAATTCATCTAACCCAAAAAGCGTTTTTTTTAATCTAAGCTTTTTAATGCTTGAATTTACAATTTTCTTAGCAATTTCCACAGATTTCTTATCTCTAACCCAAAAAGAATGAAAAGTCTGATTTGTTGGAAATTTTTCAAAATCGCTCGCAATGGTTAATAAGAAAAAAATATTATTTTGAAACTTTTTCCCACCCAAAAAACTGAGCAGACTATCCTCTTTTTTTATGTCTCCAAAAGATTTGAGAACGTCGTCAAAGTATTGAAAAACATCTTTATATTTTTTTGTATTCGCATGAATTTTAGAGAATCCCTCTTTTTCTATCTGGCGAACACGTTCTCTTGTGATACCGTAACTTTTACCAATAGATTCTAATGTTTCCCTCTCTCCGTTTTTTAGACCAAAACGTTTTTCAATAACATCAACTCCCCTCGTCGGTATACCTTCTAAAAGCTTTGAACAAATTTTTTGGTAGTTAAATTTCATATTATTATATTTAAACATTTTTTAATATCATTGTCAATCACAAATGGGGATAATTGGTTTCTACTTACGCCTTCTGTTTATTCTCTCAAACCAAGTCAAGAGAAGAGAGCTTGCTAAGAAAAAAGAAGAATAAGTTCCAGCGATAATACCTAAAGATAAAGCTAAAGCGAAATATTTAAGAGTTTCTCCTCCTAAGATAAAAATTGCCAAAACAACAAATAAAGTGGTCAAAGAAGTATTAATCTGACGCGCCAAAGTTTGATTCAAACTTTTATTAATAACATCTTCGAAGATGCCAGCGCCTGTTGAAAGATTTTCCCTTATCCTATCAAAAACCACAACCGTGTTATTAACAGAATAACCTAAAACGGCTAAAAAAGCTGTTATAACAGGAATAGTAATTTGCACTCCATAAAATTTTCCCAAAACAGAAAAAATCCCTAAAGGAATAAGAATGTCATGGAAAAGAGCTAAAAGACTGACTATACCGTATTGCCATGACACTAAAGGTCTTTGAACTTTCCTAAAAGCGAAAGCAATATATAAAACTATTGAGAGCAAAACAAGAATTACGACAATTTTCGTTTTTTCTTTGAGTTCTGTGCCAATTACGGGGCCAATTGATTCAAAACGTTTTTCCTCTACGCTTTCTGCTTTTTCCTGTCTAAGTTTTTCTAAAATTTCCTGGTGCTTTTCTTCGCTAATATTTTCAAATTTCAAAATAACCCCATTGTTATTAGTTGGTTGGACAGAAACATTAAACAATTCAATTTCATTTAATAAATTTAATATTTCCTGGTTTGAAGGCCTGTCTGCCTTATATTCTATCTCCAAAATACTACCACCAGTGAAATCAATTCCAAGGTTAAAGCCAAAGACAACAAAAGAAACAATGCTTGCCAAGATTAAAACACTAGAAAAGGTAAAATAAATTTTTCTATATTTTGTAAAAGAAATCATATAATTAATCGTTTTAACATTTAAATATTTAACGCCAGAACCATTTTATTTTTTCAAATCTTGTGCCTGTAAAAATTAGCAAGAAACTTCTTGTAATTAAAATTGCCGACAACATACTTAATATAATTCCAATAAATAAGGTCAACGCGAATCCTTTAATAAAACTTGTTCCAAACAAAAACAAAATCAAAGCGACTACAAGCGTAGTAATGTTTCCGTCTCTAATAGAGGGCCAACTTCTCTTAAACCCTTCTTTAAGAGCTATGCTAAAAATTGCTTTTTCTTTTAGTTCTTCTCGCATCCTGGAAAAAATTAAAATATTAGCGTCAACCGCCATTCCAATAGACAAAATAATTCCCCCTACTCCCGCCAAAGTTAATGTAATTGGAATCAATTTTACTAAGCTTAAAACAAAACTAATATATATAAATAAAGAGATAGATGCTAAAATTCCCGGAACTCTATAAAAAATTATTAGAAATAAAATTATCGCCAAAAACCCAAACATCCCCGCTATTAAGCTTTTATTTAAAGAGTCTTTTCCTAATGTCGCTCCAACCGTTTGTTGCGAAATTAATTCCACTGAAACGGGCAAGGCTCCCGCGTTAAGGTTTCTAACAAGTTCTTTGGCTTCGTCTAATGTAAAATTACCTGTAATTTGAGCTCTTCCGCCTGGAATTTTTTCTTGGACAATTGGAGTAGAAATAGGAAGATTATCAATATAGATCGCCAATATCTTTCCAGTATTATTTGTTGTTAATTCTTCAAAAATTTCTGAACCCTCCTTGTTAAATTGCAAAGAAATTATAGGTTCATTGGTAGTTTGACTAAAACTCAATTGCGCTTCTTCCAAATATTGGCCTGTTAAAATTGTTGATTTAAAATACGGATCTTCGAGAGCTAATTGCCAATCTTCTATCACCTGTATTTCTTCAAAACTTTTCCCTTCGATCTCTTTTTGCTTATCAATAATTTTCTGGGTTTCTTCTTCTGTTTTTTGCTCTCTGAATTCCAAAAAAGGAGTTTCCCCAATCATTTTAATTGCTTGAGCGGGATCTTTTATTCCAGCTAATTCAATTATAAGCCTATAAGAATCTAAAGAACCTTGAACCTGAATTACAGGTTCTTCTACTCCAAAAAAATTGACACGTTTCTCAATTACATCTTTCAATCCTTGCATCGCTGAACCATAGTTCTCTTTTTTAATATTGGATAAATCAGCTTCATAAACGAGATGAACCCCGCCTTGTAAATCCAGTCCTAATTTAAAAGGAACTTCCCAAAAATAAGGAACATGCGAATTTAGTTTCGCGTTTAAAAAATCAACACCTTGGTTAAAATACTTTGGATAGCTTAAATTTCCAGCTAAAAAAGCAAAAATTAAAACAAAAAATAAAATTATATAGGTTTTTTTCTTTTTCATTATCATCGCGCTAATAGTTTGTAAGTTATTTTTTATTGGCCAAATCTTTTAAAATTGAACAAAATATTCAAAACTTTAAATTTGAAATAATCGCATTAAGAAGGCGAAATCGCCAAATAATTTTTTACTTTAGCACAAATTTTCCTAAACGAGAAGAGCAGATATAATCCCTGTTAAAAATATTCCGTCGAAAACCCCTGCTCCTCCGATTGAAATCAACCCAGAATTCATTTTTCTAGCTTTGTTCAGATTTAAAAGATCGCCTCCAATTAAAATTCCTAAAACACCGGAGATAAAAGCGCAAGGCGCCATAAAACCTGGAGCCAAAATTACGGCAAACAGAATCGCAAAAAGAGGAGGAATAAAAGCATTCATTACGATTCCTTTACCTTGAACAGGTTTTGCTAAAATTTTAGAAACAATAATCATTAAAAAAATAGCGCTCAAAACAGGCGCTAAAGGAACTTTTGTTAGAAAGTAAAGAGAGATAAGGACTGGTATAATAGCTCCCCCCAAATTAACCGCTACCATTGAAACTCTTGGAGCGCGTTTTTTGAACAATCCAAAGAAATAGGATTTATCGACGTAAACAATTTCTCTCTTTGTCAAAGGAATATTTATAACAGAACCCAAAAGTATTAAAAAAAGAATTAAAACAGTAGTATTCGCAGAAAAGCCCAAGTTTTCAAAGCCAAAAGCAATCAATTTTAAAAAAGCCAGTAAAAACAAAACAGGCAGGAATAGGACAAAAAGAATAAAAATTAAAATAGCAACCGGAATTGAAAGCATAAATTTATTCGTATTAACAACCAGCCATTGTTAGCCAATAGCTGACCACCAATTGGCCATCGTCCCTGGTTGGCCATCCCTGGTTGGCCATCGCATGGCCAACTATTTATTAATTACTAATCCCTAGTTGGCCATCCTGGTTGGCCATCGCATGGCCAACTAGCCAGTTTGAAAAATGTTTTTTAAACGATTCTTGACTCGGAAGAAATAATTTATTAAATAATTCTTTGTTGATAATAAATATTAAATCATTTTTCCCAAGAATATTTAAATAACTTGACCAAGTATAGTCCTCCAAAAATTTTTCTACTTTTTTAATATTTTTTATGCCGTCTTCTTTCCAATTTCTCTCTATTAATTTAACTGGATTTGAAAAAATATAATAAGGCAAATAAATAAAGTGATCTTCTTGTTTAATTGGAATTATTTTTGATCTGCCTTGAAATAAAACTCCGCTTCTTTCGTTTTTTAAATTAAAATACTGCGTATATCCACCACTTATTTTTTTAGAAAATATACTCGCGCCACCATCAATCTTTTCTTGAACTAAAATATGATAATGGTTAGACATCAGACACCAGCACAAAACATCTACTAACTTTTTTTTGTTTGTTGGCCATTGATTGGTTGGCCATCGCATGGCCGACCAATCTTTAGGATTATGTCGCTTATTAAAAGGCATTACAGTATCATTTTGATCGTTAAAATCATAAAGATTATATGCAAAACGCAAATAGTCTTCTTTATTAAGAAATATATTTCTTTTTTCTACTCCTCTATTTAAAATATGAAAAAAATCTCCTTTCATATCTCTTATTGTACTACATCTATTATACTACATCGATTGGCCATGTTGGTTAGCCATGTTAGTTGGCCATGCGATGGCCAACTAACCTTATTATATTACAACGGTTGGCCATGCGATGGCCAACCAACGATGGCCGACCAATGGCTAATTAATAACCGACCAAATAATTTAGCCGTATTTCGGCCAACAACATTTCTTGTACTTTTTACCAGAACCACACGGACAAAGATCGTTTCGTCCCACTTTTTTGTATTTATTGATCAATGAATTGTTCGCGTTAGTTCCCTCTTCTTTAGTGTTCTGGTCCCTATATATAGACATAGGTTTTTGCGGTCTTTCTCTCTTCTCGTTTAAATTTTGGTTTTCTGGCGGATTAAATTTAATCTCTGCTTTAAAAACAGCGTTTGCGATTGTGTTCTCAACCGATTTAAGTAATTCTTGAAACATTTTATGGCCTTCTCTTTTATATTCAACCAAAGGATCTTGCTGACCGTAAGCTCTTAAGCGAACAGAATCTCTTAAACGCTCCATATCTTCTAAGTGCTCAACCCAAAAAGAGTCTAAAACCCTTAAACAAACAATCTTCTCAACTTGCCTCATATTTTCTTCTCCAACTTGTTTTTCTTTTTCTTGGTAATCAGATTCTGAATAACCTGCTTTTTTAATTATTTCTACAATGTAAGAACGCAAAGTTTTTTGCATTTGGCCTGTTTCTGTTTCTTCTGCTTTATTTGATTTTTCCTCAACATAATCCGCTTGGTTCAATATCTCTCTTCTTTTTCTATAAAAAACTTCTCTGTGTTTATTCATCACATCATCGTATTCCAAAACATGTTTTCTTAAATCAAAATTCATTCCTTCAATTTTTGTTTGCGCGGATTCAATTGCTTTTGAAATTATTTTTGCTTCAATCGGCTGATCTTCTGGAATTTTAAGCGTATCCATTAAAGACTTTATTCTTTCCCCTCCAAAAACCCTCACTAAATCATCTTCTAAAGAAATAAAAAATTGAGAAGAGCCAGGATCTCCCTGTCGCCCAGCTCTGCCTCTAAGCTGATTATCAATTCTACGCGCTTCGTGTCGTTCAGTTCCAATGATATGCAGTCCTCCCAATTCAATAACTCTTTTTTGCTCTTCTTCGTTCAAAGGATTGCCGCCCAAAATTATATCAACTCCTCTCCCCGCCATATTGGTAGCTATCGTGACTGCGCCTATTTTGCCTGCTTGGGCAATTATTTCTCCTTCTTTCTGATGATTTTTAGCATTCAGGATTTTGTGTTCAACCCCTTCCCTACTAAGCAATTTTTCTAAATACTCATTTTTTTCAATAGAAGTTGTTCCGACCAGAACTGGTCGTCCTTGCGCGTTCATTTCTTTTATTTCTTTTGCGAGCGCTTCAAATTTACCTTGTAAGGTTTTGTAAATCCTATCCGACAATTGTTTTCTTATCAAGGGCTTGTTAGTTGGAACAACTTTAACCTCCAAACCATAAACTTTATCAAACTCTTCGGCGGAAGTGGTGGCTGTTCCAGTCATACCAGCTAATTTGCGATACATTCTAAAATAATTCTGAAAAGTAATGCTTGCCAAAGTTCTTGATTCTTTTTGAACCTCTATGCCTTCTTTAGCTTCAACTGCTTGATGGATCCCGCCCGACCATCTACGGCCCGGCATCAATCTTCCGGTAAATTCATCAACAATTATAATTTGATTATCTTTAACAATATAATCTTTGTCTTTTTTAAATAAACTTTTTGCTTTCAATGCCGCTTCCAATTGATGCGTAGTGGCAATGTTATTTTCGGCCCAAGGATCATATCCCAAAATCTTAACAATTTTGTCTTGTCCCGCGATCGTAAAAATAGCAGCTTTCATTTTTTCGTCTATCTCATAGTCTTGAGACTCTTTTAATTGAGCAACCACTTTCGCAAAACGATAATATTTTTCCGTGGACTCTTCTTCTGGAGCTGAAATAATCAAAGGCGTTCTCGCTTCATCAATAAGAATAGAATCCACCTCATCAATAATCGCGTAATGAAAACTTCTTTGAATTTCATTTTTTAAATCATAGACCATATTGTTCCTTAAGTAGTCAAAACCAAACTCATTATTGGTTCCATAAGTAATATCTGCTTGATAAGCTTCCTTGCGCGTAACGGGCTTTAAATAATCTTCAACAATTTTAAAGCTTCCCAGTATATCCCTAAGATTATCTTTTTCTTCTGTTGGTTTTTTATAATTAGCATCGTATAAAAAAGATTGCTCGTGGTTTATACATCCTACCGAGACTCCTAATATATTGTAAATCTGACCCATCCAAACAGTGTCTCTTCTCGCCAGATAATCATTAACAGTAACTAAATGAGCGCCCTTTCCTTCAAGAGCGTTTAGGTATAACGGTAAGGTTGCTGAAAGTGTTTTACCTTCACCGGTTTTCATTTCGCTTATTTTCCCTTCATGCAAAATAATCCCGCAAATTAACTGGACATCAAAATGCCTTTGCTTTAATGTTCTTTTGGCCGCTTCTCTTACTAAAGCAAAAGCTTCGGGCAAAATTACTTCTAAGCTTTCTTTAGCGTTTAACCTTGCTTTAAATTCAAAAGTTTTATCTTTTAATTGTTGCTCGGAAAATTTTTCAAATTCAGATTCAAAAGAATTTATTTTTACAATTATTGGTTGTAGTTTTTTAAAATATTTTTCTTCTGGATTTTTAAAAATTTTATTTAAAAATGACATAATCTAATTGTTTTTCACAAATACCAAATAATAATTAACCAAATTAATAAATAGACGACAAACTTGCTCGAACAAATGTTCAGCCAAGCAGACAACAAACAACCAATGATGATTTATAGCCAATAAACATTAAACAATCAATAGCTAACAATCAATAACTACTTCTTTCTTTTGAACCTAGCTAAAGAAGAAAAATGAAAAAGATTTTTAAACCTGCGGGCTTTCCTTACTTTAATCGCTTTATTTCTTTCTTTGTATTGTTTGATGGCTCTATAGAGTTGATTTTTAACTTCAACAATAGCTACCCTTAAATCGTCTTGAGTAGATTCTGCTCTAATTGTTTTTTTGGGCAAACGCATTTGCGCTTCTGCTCTAAAAATTTTTCCTTTGGAATGATGGCTTGTTGTTTTTTCAATTTCTACCCAAACTTCTGTGCGCGCCTTCATTTTTTTGAAAAAACCTTCGCAACATTTTTTTTCTTTTAAAACATCAGCGAATTTTTTTAATTCTCCAATTTTAGCGTTTATGTATATTTTCAAAGCTTCGTTTAATTTAATATTTGTGGCTTTTATCGTAATTTTCATAAATAAATTAATGGTTTATATTATTACTTAAAATCTTTGTTGACTCTATTTATAATAACAGATTTACGCAGATAAGAAAACTCCGCCCATGGGGCGGAGTTAGAAAAAGTTTCTAATCATCATAAGAAGTTAGACTTCTCTACTTCTTCTTGGTTGTCTTTTTCTTAGCTTTCTTTTTTTTAACCATTTGAATTTATTCAAATCGCAAAAATTTCGCGATTTTACTAAATTACTTTAAGTTTTGACAAATAGCCGACTATTCTATTTGTATGAAAAGCCTAAACAATTCCTGAAATTATTATAATTTAAAGATATTGTTATTAAATTTTATATAATGCCAATAAAACGGTCAAGTGCAAAACTCAAAGATAGATTATTTCTTCTTCTAAGGTTATTTTAAATTTATGTCTAACTTTGTTTTTTGCTAACTCTATAAGAAAGAGAACATCTTTGGCTTTAGCGTTGCCTAAGTTAATAATAAAATTAGCATGTTTTTCCGAAATCTTCGCGTTCCCTTTTCTGGTTCCCTTAAGCCCGCTTTTATCTATTAAAAAAGCGGCTGGAATCATATTGTTTTTATTAAATTCTTCCAACTCTGGAAATTCTTTTATTAATTTTCTGTTTCTAATTTTAGTATTTTTGTTTTTAAACATACAGCCGGCCGAAGAAAATTTAAACGGCTGGTTTTCTTTTCTGTAATTTAAATACTTTTTAATTTTATTTTTTATTTCCGTTGTTTGCGGTTTTTTTTCTTTGTTTTGTAAATTTTTAAGAAAATCAAAATTGAAAATTGCGGAAAGTATTATTAATTCTTTTTTGTGTTTAAAAATACTTTCTTTATTAGAGAAGTGGCAATCTTTTTTTGAAAAATTTTTAACCTCTAAAGTTTTAGAGTTTAATACTTCAACGCTCTCAACCAAATCCGACATAGAAGATCCGAAAGCGCCCGCGTTTCCGTAAAGCGCTCCCCCAATCGTGCCTGGAATCCCAGCCGCCCATTCCATGCCCTTAAAAGATTTCATCTCTGTTAATTTTACAAAATCTTTTAATTCGCTACCCGCCTGAAGAGTAACTTTAAAATTTTCTACCATTGATCCAGATATCGCGTTTTTAATAACAAGACCTTTAAAGCCTTTAGAATTAATCAATAGATTACTGCCTCCGCCTAAAATAAAAAAAGGAATATTTTCCTTTTTGGCTAACTTAAGAGCTTCAATAAGATCTTCTTTTTTTTGAGCTATTAAAAAATATTTCGCAGGCCCTCCTATTCTAAACGAAGTATAGTTCTTTAATAAAATATTTTTTTTAATCTTGATCATTGTTTATTAAAGATTAATTAAAAAGGTCGGAAGAGTTACTCCAATTCTAAGTTTTTAGTGAGTGCTACCTTCCGACCCAATCTTTATTATAAACTATTTAAAAAAGTAAATCAATTTCACTCCAAGGTATCTAAAAAATAATCTTAAGAAAACAAAAGACCTTGTTGAAACAAGGTCTTCTGCCAACTCAGATGAAGTCTGCCGAAGCAGACCGCACTCACTGCTTGAATAATAGCAAATTTAAAACACTTTGTCAAATATTTTTATTTAAAATTTCATTAATTTTAGAGCGCGTCATCTTGCCAACAAAACCAGTTCCTTTTTCCAGATTTAAAGGATAAAGAACGTCCTCGGCATATTTTTCTTGAAATTCAATTACAGCTCTCTGTGTCAAAGAAAAAAAATTGCCAGTAACAAGGCCTTCTGGATAGATTTCTTTTTCATAAAATTTTAGAAAATTTTGTAAAAATTTTACTTCTGAATTATTAGTTAATCCAAAATAAAGGTCGCTTTTAATTTCTTGGAAAGAATTTTGATGTCTCTCTTCCAAAATAGTGTTTATTTTAGCCTGAACCTTAGCAATTTCTGCTTGAAGATAAGATATCTGCGCTAAAAGTTTTTCAATTAATTCTTGTTCCTGTTTTTGTTCTGCCGCGCTTTTAACTATTGAAACCTTAAACGTAAAAGGATAAGTTCCCTCATTTCCGTTAAACCCAATAGTTTTTGTTTGCAGAGAAGGCAAAATAAACAATGTCTTGTTTTCACTATTAAAATCTGGAATATAAATCTCGCCCAACTGGTTTTCATCAAGTTCCATAAATCCAATTGAATAATTTCCTTGTTCGTCTTGCGTCAAATAAGGAATTCTAAAATTAAGCCCAGCCAATCCTTCAAATTCTAATTTTAAAATGCCGCTTCCACCGATAAATTTTTGCCAATTACCCGACCAATTTTTAGTTAAATTCGTTACCGTTAAAGAGCTTTTTCCAGACAAAGGCAAAAAGTTAAGAGTAGGAACAATTTTTAAATCTTTTAAATTTTCGTTAAGATAACAATATTTCTCACCCAACGAACAATCGTTTACCAAGACGGCAATTGTCCAATCAGTAAAAATTTGATGAAAATTTTCCTCAAATCCATTTTTTACCAATGCTTCGTTCAAACTCGGAATTCCAACTTCTCTTGATTTTAAAGAATCTGCCAAAATCTCAATTCCATAATGGTCAACTAAATATTGGATAAAAAGATTTAACGCCCCGTAATCGTATTTCTTTCCACGCCATTCCGTAATTGAATCAGATGGATTTTCTAAGAAAATATCTACCCTTGACTCTAAATTGCTGCCTTGATATTCAGAATCATAACCAATCAAAGTTGGAGCATATTCAGCGCGCGCTTCGTTTAGCCAAATTTCTTCGCTCACATTGTTAATCTTATCTTTTTGGTTAAAGGTTATCAGATGGGTAAATTCATGCGCTACAAGAGCGCCTAATTTTGGGTTTCCAATATGGCTTGAAGAGACATAGAACATTTCTCTTTCGTTGGAATAAGGCGCTTGAAATTTTAGATACTCGTCCACATTGCGAAAATATCCTCCCACGCCTTCTTTCATTCTATGAAATAAAATGGTTATTTTTTCGTCCCCGTCAATTCCAGGCTTGCGTTCTTCTCCAAAGGTTGAGGTTAATTTAGGATAAATTTTATTTTCGAATTCTGCGGACAAATCGTCTAACATTTCAGAGATATTCGCTTTCTGGGAATAAGTTCTTGAATTCCACCAATCCGCTTCAATATAAAGATAAAGCTTTGAAGTTGTTTTTACGGAAACAGCTTCAAGGTTTTCTCTGGCTGAAATATCGTAACTTGAATCAATGTTAAAAAGAATGCCTTTGGCAAGGATTGTTGTTGGGAAATAAGCTCCGACTAAAACCAAGGATAAAATTGCTAAAAAAATTATTTTTTTCATATAATTTTTCTGGAAATGTTTCCAAGATAACATTTTAATTTTAACATAAAAAATAAATTCAAACAAAAAAACACAAGTTGGTCTTGCACTAAATTAAACTTTTAAAACAATAGAGCGCTTTATTTATAAAAAGGAACAACTTTTTTAAGAAGCGCGATTATTTCTGATTGGCCGCTTTTCTCTAAAGCTAATTTCAGCTCTATTAAATCTTGTTCTAATTTTTCCTTATCAACTTGGGCTAATTTGGCTTTAAAAATTTTATGATGCTGTGTCGCCACAGTTCCTTCTTCAGCAGTTAAAATTTCTTCGAAAAATTTTTCTCCCGGGCGCGGTTGAGTAAAAACAATTGGAATATCTTTGTCAGGCTCAAAACCAGAAAAACGAATCAATTCTTTCGCTAAATCAATTATCTTAATTGGTTTGCCCATATCTAAGACAAAAACTTCCCCGCCTTGTCCTATTTGCGCGGCTTGCATCACTAAAAGACAAGCCTCTGAAGTAACCATAAAATATCTTTTCATTTCAGGATGCGTAACTGTCACAGGTCCACCTTTTTTAATCTGTTCTTTAAAAATAGGGATTACACTTCCGCGACTATTCAATACATTTCCAAAACGAACTGAAATAAATTTAACTCCATTTCTTTGGTTTAGATACTGACAAATCATTTCTCCTGCCCTTTTTGTCGCTCCCATCACAGACACAGGATTAACCGCTTTGTCTGTAGATATAAGGATAAATTTTTCCGCGTTAAATTTTAATGCGGCCTTGGCAACAATTTCTGTTCCAAGAATGTTATTTTTGATAGCTTCGTCAGGATTTTCCTCCATTAAGGGCACATGCTTATAAGCAGCTGCGTGGAAAATAATATTTGGCATAAATTGTTGAAAAATTTTATTTATTTTATATTTGTCCCCAATATCCGCAATTATTGATTCAATCTTAAGATTAGGAAATTTTTCTTTTATTTCTCCTGATATATTAAAAATACCTGTTTCGTCTTGATCTAAAAGTATTAGTTTTGAAGGACTAAATTTAGATACTTGTTTTGCCAATTCAGATCCAATTGAACCAGAAGCTCCGGTAATTAAAATCTTTTTTGTTTTAATAAAGTCTTCTATTAGATTTGTATTCAGCGATACAGCTTCTCTTCCAAGCAAATCTTCTATTTCTATTTCTCGCAAATCTTTTGTTGAAATTTGCCCGTCTATTATTTCAGTTATAGACGGAATAATTTTAATATTCTTAACATCTGCCTTTCTGCCTAATTCAACAGCTTCTTTAATGGTTTGAGGGCTGGCAGAAGGAAGCGCGATAATCATTTGTTTCACATCTTTTTCTCTAATTATGTTCGGGATAGCGCTAATCTTACCCAAAACTTTAAGCCCATGAATCGCAATCCCTTGTTTTATTAAATTATCATCAACAAAACCAACAGGTAAATAAAAATTATCCCTTGAAGCTAAAATACTTCTTAAAATCTGTTCGCCCGCATCGCCTGCTCCTATAATCAAAGTTTCTTCTTTGCCTTTTTTAATTCCTGTTACGAATAGTTGAAAATAAATTCTTTTAGCAAAACGGATCGCTCCACAGAAGACGAAAACTAAAAAATAAATTATGAAAAGAGTTGATCTTGGAAAATTTTGGAAAATAATCTTATCTTTAAAAATCAAAAATACAATTAGTGAAAGAGTGAAACTTATTATTACTGCCTTTGCCAAAGATATCAATTCGTCGGTGCTTACATAAGACCAAGAAAAAGAATAAAGCCGGAAAAAATAGAAAATAGGTAACGTGAGAAACAAAACCAAAATAATCAATGAAAAGATTATATCAAAATATTGACTTGGTATGTTTGCGTCAAAACGCAATAGAAAAGCTAAGAAAACCGAAAAAACTATCAGTAGAATATCTAAAAAGAAAAAAAACAAAAATCTTGTTTTAGATGTTTTTTTAATATGTTTAAAAAATGGCAAAATCATTTTAATTCTTCAATTGTTTCTCTTAAACTTTCAACAACATAAATTATTTCCTCTTCTTTCAGGTTATTAAAAAAGGGCAAGGCAATGGTTCTTTGGCTAATCTTTTCTGTAATAGGAAAATCATTGTTTGTATAGCCAAACATTTCCCTATAAAATGGCTGAAGATGAATAGATTGAAAATAAAAACCACATTGAATATCTTTTTTATTCATTTCTGCTATGACTATATTACGATCTTTTTCAGAAAAATTATCATTTAATATAATCACATAAACGAAAGGGCTTATTCTTTTGTCAAAAAAGAAATTTGGAACCTTGATTTCTGAAATGTCTTTAAGTTTATTATTATAAGCTTCAGCAACTCTTTTTCTTTTATTTAAAATTTCTTCAACCCTTGATAATTGCGCTACTCCAAGAGCGCAACTCAATTCATCTAAACGATAGTTATAACCCAATCTTATATGCTCTAACCATTTACCATTTTCCACTCTCCTTCCTTGATTCGTCATACTATAACATTGAGTGGCAATCATTTTGTTGTTTGTCAAAACAACTCCACCCTCCCCAGTTGTAATCTGTTTATTTGGATAGAAAGCAAAAACACCAACATCTCCAAAAGAACCACACCTCTTTCCATTATATGTTGACCCAAGAGCTTCGGCAGAGTCTTCAATTAAATGGAGGTCGTGTTTTATTGCTATGGATTTTAATTCATTCCAATCAGCTGGATTGCCAAACACATCAACCGCTAAAATTGCTTTGGTCTTTTCGTTTATTTTTTCTTCAATTTTTGAAACATCAATATTTAAAGTCTCAGAATTGATATCAACAAAAACAGGTTTTGCTTTTTCAAACAAAGCGCAGTTTGAAGAAGAAATAAAAGAAAACGGAGTAGTAATTATTTCATCATTATCCTTAATATCTAAAGCTCTTATTATTAAATGCAAAGCGCTTGTCCCGCTATTTACCGCTATTGCATATTTTACTCCCGCGTATTTAGCAATTTTTTCTTCAAATTCTTTCAACTTAGGCCCTAAACTCAAACTTGAAGTTTCTAAAACTTCAAGAACTTTTTTCTTTTCTATATCTGTAATATCTGGTTTAGATAAAGGTATTTTCACAAATTTCTATTTAATCTTTTTAATTACTTTCACTGGTATGCCGAAAGCCACAACATTCGCAGGAACATTTCTATTTACGAAACTGAAAGCCCCTATAATAGAATTTTCTCCAATTATTACTCCGGGCATAATCACGCTTTGAGCTCCTACTTTACAGTTCTTTTTTAATATTACCTGTCCTTCTTTTCCATCAATCGTTGATACGGAATAAATAGAACAATGCGATCCTATTTGAACATTGTTTTCAATAGTTATCCCGTTCTTGGCGTTAATATACGTAAAAGCGCCTATATCGGTTTTTTTGCCCAACTTAAGGCCTTTTTTATTTTGGACAAACCAATTATATTTGGTTAGCTTCCCTTCTTCAATTTTTGGGTATTCCCAATTTTCAAATCTATTCTTCATAATATATTAGTAATAAATGATAAGTGATTAATGGTTAAAACGGATCATTGATTCCCTTTTCTCCGTAAACTCCTTTACCAGACAATACAACAAAAGGAGTAATAAACAAAATCTTAATATCTAACCAGAAAGACCAATTCTCAATATACCAAACATCGTATTTGATTCTTTCTTCCCAAGACAAGAGATTACGTCCTTTAATTAAAACCAAATTAGTAATACCTGGTCTTACTGATAATCTTTTCCTTTGAAAATCATTATATTTTTCAACTTGATAGCTAAATGTTGGCCGAGGACCAACTAAGCTCATTTCTCCTTTAATCACATTAATTAATTGTGGCAATTCATCTATACCTGATCGCCTTAAAAATTTACCCATTTTAGTAATCCTGAAATCATCCTTTGAAACAGTATAACCTAAACCAGTCTCAATTGCTTTTCTTTTCATTGTTCTGAATTTAAAAGGTTTAAAAGATTTTCCACCTTTGCCAACTCTTTCAAATCTAAAAAAAACCGGACCAGAAGAATCGATTTTAATAAAAACGGCAACGACAAAGAATAGAGGCAAAAGCAAAATTAAACTAATTACTGATACAAAAAAATCAAAAATTCTTTTAAAAATTAATTGATATTTCATTTCAATTTTTCTTTTACCAATCTCTCGTATTCTACCTTCATCCTACTAAAAATTATATTTTCGTCAAATTCTTTTAAGACTTTTTCTCTTCCCTGCTTACCCATCTCTCGCGCAATTTCTGGATTTTCAAGTAGATAAATTATGGCTTGGGCTAGTTTCTCTGGATCTTTAACGGGAACCAAAATCCCTGTTTTATTATTGTCTACCGCTTCCCTGCAACCCCTAATATCTGTTGCTACAATAGGCCTTTCCATAGCAGACGCTTCAATAATAGAAATACCCAATCCTTCTCTATACGACGGGAGAACAAAAACATCCATCAAGGCATAAAGCTCATTTGTATCTGTTCTTTCTCCTAAAAATATAACATTTTTTTCTATTCCGTAATCTTTAATAATATCGGGCTTAAATCTATCGTTTTTTTCGAGTTCTAATTGTCCGATTATTAAAAGCATTGTGTTCGGAAAAACTTTTACAATTCTTTTAAACGCTTGGAATAAATCTAAATATCCTTTTTCTTTAACCAGTCTACCGACTATACCAACAATTTTAAAATCTGGGTTTAATTTAAGCTTTATTCTTTTCTCGTAAATCCATTGATTGGGAAACCTTACTGGGTTAAATTTTTGAGTATCAATCCCTCCGCCAAAATATTTACTTATTTTGGAATCACAAATTTTTTCTTTAATGGCTGTTTCCATATCTTCCTTATTTACAAAAAAGATAAGATTAGAACATTTTGCAGCTATTTTTTCTATTAAAATATAAAATCTTCTTTTAAAAATAGAATCGTTTTTTTGAAAATAAAAACCATGTATTGTATTTATAATTATTGGAACACCAGCCATTCTTGCAGCCAATTGAGCAAGCAGACCAGGTTTTGGTGTATGCGTATGCACAATGTCAAATTTTTCTTTTCTAAAATAGAAATATAATTTAACAATTGTCAATAAATCATAAAATGGACTAATTTTTCTTTTGAACTTAATGGTTTTAATTTTTATCCCTTGATTTTCTATCTCTTTCACAAATGCTCCCGGAGAACAAACAAC
>CAYXZK010000022.1:0-4433 GCA_964469955.1 uncultured Candidatus Saccharibacteria bacterium
CTCAATAACTTTGGATATTGAATCTGTGACTGATTTGTTTGGAATTGCTTTTGATTTAAGCTTTGACCCTTCTTTGGTTAACTTTGTAAGCGCTGAAAAAGGAGGCTTTATGTCTTCTGATGGCTGCGAAACATCTTTAATGGTTTCGGAAAGTCAATCTGGTAATTTGATTGTTGGTTTAGCAAGAATGGGTTCTGAATTTGGAGGCATTTCAGGGACAGGAACTTTAATGACTTTTAATTTTGTATCTTTAAACAAAACCGGAACTAATAATTTTTCTTTTTCAAACAATTCGCTTTGTATATTTTCGGAAACTGGATGCGACTATCAAACCGGAAGTTGGATTGCATCAAATGTTATTATAGGGTCTTACGCAGATGTTAGCGCGCCTGTTCTTTCAGACGGATTGCCTACCGGGCAACTTTCTTCTGGAACAACTCAAACAACCTTATCTTTAACAACCAATGAAGACGCTACTTGTAGATATACGACTAATTCGGGTGTTAGTTACGACTCAATAGGCAGTACTTTTTCTACTACAGGCGGAACTTCTCATTCAGTTTCTTTGCTAAATATTTCAGATGGCAATATATACAATTATTATATCAAATGCAAAGACAGCGCTGGGAATAAAAATAATTCGGATTATGTAATTTCCTTTTCAGTAGCCACTGCGGCGCCTGTTCAAGATACGCAAGCTCCTACTGTTCCGGTTAATCTTGCCGCTAGCGTAATTTCTGGTTCTCAAATTAATCTTTCTTGGTCTGCTTCAACAGATAATATAGGGATATATTGTTATCATATTCATAGGAATGAATCATTAATAGACAGCGTTACAGGAACATCTTACTCGAACACAGGACTTTCTTCTGGGAGCAGTTACAGCTATACTGTTTCCGCTTTGGATGCGGCTGGAAATGAATCAGCGCAATCAAATCCAGTAAGCGCGACAACGCAAACAGCCGAAGATCCGCCAGCTGATGAGCCAGAGGAAGAAGATCCGCCAGCTGATGAGCCAGAGGAAGAAGATTCAACAATTAGAGAACTTCAAAATAGAATCGCTGAACTTCTTTCTCAAATTCAAGCATTACAAACTCTTTTGGCCCAAATGACAGGAACTTCAAATATTCCAACCAATTTTAAATTTAGCAAGACTCTTAAAATGGGATATTATTCAGACGAGGTTAGATATCTCCAAATATTTTTAAATTCAGATTCTTATACCAAAATAGCTTTTTCGGGTCCTGGTTCTCCAGGCAATGAAACAAAATATTTTGGTTATTTAACCAAATCAGCAGTAATTAAATTCCAAGAGAAGTATGCTCAAGATATCTTAAATCCTTGGAATTTATCCAGAGGGACAGGAGTGGTTGGCGGAACCACTATAGCGAAAATTAATCAAATTTTAGGAAAATAATATCTAAATAAATATGAATGGAGCTAATTTTACGCATAAAGCGCAAGAAGCTATATTGGGAGCACAATCTATCGCGCAAGAAAACGCGCAACAGCAAGTTGACGCCTTGCATTTATTAACAGCCTTGCTTTCTCAAGAGGATAGTGTTGTTTTGATATTGCTTCAAAAATTAGGCGCAGATATAGATGGCTTGAAAAAAAGGACAAAAGGAGCTTTGGGAAAAATCTCTAGCGTTTTAACGCCTCAAACTTTTGGACAATTTTATTTAACCCAGGATATGGCAAAAGTATTGGAAAAAGCGCGCGAAGAAGCAATGAAAATGAAAGATGATTTTATATCAGTTGAGCATTTGTTTTTAGCTTTGCTTGGTTCCGAAACTAAAGCCAGAGAAATTTTAGACAAAACTACTCTTTTAGAGCCGAGTCATTCGGGTTTGGCAGAAGATACTTCTGGTTTAAAGTTTGATAGTTTAAATTACGACATAGTCTTAAAAACTTTAGCGCAAATTCGAGGCGGAACAAGAATTACTGATCCTCAACCTGAATCGAAATACCAAGTTATAGAAAAATATGCTCGCAACCTAACTTCTTTGGCGCTTAAAGGAAAACTTGATCCAGTTATTGGCAGAGAAGATGAAATTCGCAGATTAATGCAGGTTCTTTCAAGAAGAACCAAAAACAACCCGGTTTTGATTGGGGAAGCAGGAGTAGGCAAAACAGCTATAATAGAGGGATTAGCGCAAAGAATTGTTAAAGAAGATGTGCCTGAAAGCTTAAAGGAAAAAGAAATCATTGCTTTGGATTTAGGGGCTTTAATTGCTGGAACAAAATATAGAGGAGAATTTGAAGATAGAATTAGGGCTTTACTTAAGGAAATAAATCGCGCTGCGGGAAAATATATTATTTTTATTGATGAATTGCATACTTTAGTTGGAGCTGGTGGAGCCGAAGGCGCGATTGACGCTTCAAACCTTTTAAAACCAGCTTTGGCAAAAGGAGAATTAAAAGCGATTGGGGCGACAACCTTAAAAGAATATCAGAAATATGTTGAAAGAGACGCTGCTTTGGAGAGAAGATTCCAGCCAATTTATGTTCAAGAACCGTCAATTGAAAACGCGATTGCTATTTTAAGAGGGATTAAGGAAAAATACGAAGTTCATCACGGCTTAAGAATAAAAGACGCGGCTTTGGTCGCGGCTGTTGAGTTTTCTGCTCGCTATATTTCCGACCGCTTTTTGCCTGATAAAGCTGTTGATTTAATGGATGAAGCTATGTCAGCTTTAAGGCTGGAAATTGAATCAGATCCAGCGGAATTAGAAGAACTAAAAATGGAAATTCAGAAATTAGAAATTGAAAAACAAGCAATTAAAAAAGAAAAAGGCGTTAAAAAAAGATTAATGGTAATTGATCGTTTGTTAGCTGATTTAAGCGAAAAATCCAAATCATTTGAACTGAAATGGAAGTCGGAAAGGGAACTGATTCAAAAGATTAGAAATTTTAAGAAAGAGATAGACGAACTTTCTTTTCAATCAGAAATCGCGCAGAGACAGGCTAATTTACAAAAGGTTGCTGAAATCAAATATGGCAGAATACCAGAACTTCTTAAAGAAATTAGACAAACAGAAAAAAAGTTAGCAAAAATCCAAAAAAGCCATTTAATCTTAAAAAAAGAAGTGGAAGAAGAAGATGTTGCTAAAGTAGTTTCAAGGTGGACAGGTATTCCTGTTACAAAACTGATAGAAGAGGAATCTGGTAAGCTCGAAAAAATGGAAAATATTTTGGCGGGGCGCGTTGTTGGCCAGAAGCAAGCTATTTCTGCTATTTCGCGCGCCGTGCGGCGTTCAAGAGCAGGAATTTCTGAAGAAAATAGGCCCTTGGGTTCTTTTATGTTTTTAGGTCCGACTGGCGTTGGAAAAACAGAAACAGCGCGCGCTTTAGCTGAATTTTTATTCAACGATGAAGATTCTTTAATTATTGTGGATATGTCTGAATATATGGAGAAACACACTGTTTCTAAGATAATAGGCTCTCCGCCGGGTTATGTTGGATATGAAGAAGGCGGTCAGTTGACAGAAAAAGTTAGACGAAGGCCTTATAGCGTAATTTTGCTTGACGAAATCGAAAAAGCCCACCCAGAAGTTTTTAATATTTTGCTTCAGATATTAGAAGACGGTAGATTGACAGATGCTAAGGGTAGAAAAGTTTCTTTTAGAAACACTCTTTTGATTATGACTTCTAATCTTGGTTCTGAATATATTGCCAAAATAGAATCGCTTGGCTTTTTAGGTAAAAAGGCAGAAGCTGAACGCAGGTCTGTTAAAGAAAAAATAATGGAAGTTCTTAAAGAAGAATTTCGCCCTGAATTTATAAATAGAATCGATGAAATTGTTATTTTTAACTATCTTGGCAAATCAGAGATTAAAGAAATAGTCGGACTTGAATTAGATAAAGTCGCGAAACGTTTAGAGACCAAAAAAATTAATATTAAATTTACTGAAAAAGCAAAATCATTATTAGCAGAACGCGGTTTTGATTCTAGTTTAGGCGCCAGACCTTTAAAAAGAGTAATTCAAAGAGAAGTTCTTGATCCTTTGGCTTTAGAAATTGTGACCGGCTTAGTTAAAGAAGGTTGTAGAATTACAATTGATGTTAAAGATAATAAAATTGAAATTATTTCTCCGCGCGATTTGACAAAACCCAAGAAATCTAAAAAACAAAGGGAGTTAGAAAAAACTTTAACATAAATAACCGAAAAGGGTTTTTAAAAATTAGATTTTAGCTAATTTTGAATGTATTTCAATTTTAAAAGTTTAAATAGAAAATCCAGAAACATTGCTTAGTTTTATAAGAAAGATATTAACATAATACTAAGAGAATAATATGAATTTAATTTTTTTTAGAAAGTTCCCCAAAAGGGTTTTGGTTTTAGTAGTTGGAATACTTGCATTGCTTCTCCTTAGCGGGGGAGTTTTTTTGTTTCTAAATAGAGAAATAAAAGGGAAACCAAGCGATTATGT
>CAYXZK010000023.1:0-2617 GCA_964469955.1 uncultured Candidatus Saccharibacteria bacterium
AAAAACAAAGTTATTGCCCTTGGTTCGGTTAATTCTTTCGATGACCCAGTTCACAATATAGATGATTTCGCAGAATCGAATAATTTTTTTATTAAGAGGGGAGAAAAGTTCATGCATAAATTTAGAAGAATGCTTTTAGAAAACGAGAAAAAACTCGAAAACATTATGGACAACAAGTTGCCACATTATCCACAAGTTAAAGATTTTAGTTATGATATTGTTGAAACCTTGAATGATTATACTATGTGTACGAGTTGCGAAAGTCTACTTTATTTTCCTGCTGCTAAGGCTTTTGAGGGACCTGCGTCAGGATCAGTTTTGGTTTGCTCAGACCATCCTTGTTTTTCCGATTATGGGTTTGAAGATGGAGTTAACTGTATAAAGCATAAGCAATTCGACATTAATGATTTTCGAGAAAAAGTATCTTATTATATCAATAATCCAAATAAACTCAGAAAAATTCAGAAAGAAGGAACAAATTTCGTGAGAGAAAACTACAATCATTCAAAGGTCGCAACATATGTGTACGAACAAATAAAAGAAAAATACCAATCACGACAGGAGGTCAACTAATCTTTTGTTAGAGAAGGATAAAGGAGAAGAATTTGTCATGAGGTGCCTAAAATTAACGAATTTTATTTTAATTAAAAATTAACAAAACATTGTGTTTAAAGTAGAAATATTTAAAGGATGAAAAATTACCAGGATTTAAAAAATTGGCCGTTAGTTTCAGTTATTTTGCCTACTTATAATAGAGCTGAATATATAAGAAAAGCGATTGAAAGTGTTTTGACTCAGACATATAAAAACTTGGAACTAGTTATTGTTGACGATGGTTCTATTGACAATACATCTGATATCATCTATGGACTCGCTAAAAAAGATAAAAGAGTAAAAGTTGTTCAGAATAAAACTAATATAGGTCTGGTGAAGAGCTTAAACAAAGGAATAACAAGATCAAAAGGGAAGTATATTGCCAGAATAGACGATGATGATATTTGGTGCGATAAGCAAAAATTAGAAAAGCAGATTGAATTTCTTGAAAATAATCCTGATTACCTTTTAGTGGGAGGAGGTGTGATTAGGATAAATGAAAAAGGAAAAGAAATTGTTCGTCTCTTGCTCCCCGAAAGAAATAAAAATATTAGGAAGGCAATTCTCCAAAATAATTGTTTTGCCCATTCAGCAGTTGTCTTTAAAAAAGAATCTTGGCAAAATGCTGGAGGATATGATGAAACTTTAAATTTTTCAGAAGACTGGGATTTATGGATGAAGCTTGGGAAATTGGGCAAATACTATAATTTCCAAGAGTATTTCTTAATTTATCTTAAGGCAGGTCAAAATAAGATGAGTGAAGAAAATTCTGTTATTCGTTCTAATGCTAAAGTTAATATAAAATTAAGGAAAAGATATAAAAAAGATTTTCCAGGTTTTCGGAAGGCATATTTTTTCGGTTGGTTTCATTACTTTTACTCTTTCTTGCCTTTAAGAAAATATTTACATCCGTTATTCTCGCGTTTTAGGCGTTTTGTTTTTGGTCCCCCTGCTTATAAAAACATTATTAAAAAATAACAATATGCCAGAAATAAGTGTTATTATAACTACATATAATCGTCATCATTTTTTAAAAGAAGCTATTAAAAGCGTTTTGACTCAAAGTTTTGCAAATTTTGAGTTAATTGTAGTAGACGATTTTTCTTTAGATAACCCAGAAAAAACAGTGAGGAGCTTTGAAGATAAAAGAATTGTTTACATAAGGCATAATATAAATAGAGGTGATGCGGTTGCGAAGAATACGGGTATAAAAATAGCTCGAGGGAAATATATTATATCTTTGGATGATGACGATCTTATGGCGCCTTGGGCTTTAGAGGAGTTGTTTAACAAAATCAAAGATTCTTATAAAAATATTGGAGGTGTATATGGTTGGTCTTGGTGGACGCGTAAAAACTGGAAAACATTGAGGTTTATTAATTCTAAGAAAAAAGGAAAAATATTTAATGATATTTTTAAAGATCAAATTTTTACGAATATATTACTTAAAAAGGAGGTTTTTGATACTATGGGTTTGTATGACGAAAACCTAAAAAGTAATTATGATTATGATTTTTACTTACGAATATCAAGGAAATATGAACTGGATTTTGTGCCTAGGGTTTTTTTTATAATAAGAGTTCAAGAAAACGAACATCTTTCAGAATTATCTCTTCTACATATGAAGAGCCATCAAGAGGTAATGCAAAGATATTTACCAAACTCAAAGGATAAAGGTGTATTAATTCTTAATTTTTTACCGACAACTTTCTATTTTAAATTGTCGCTATTTAAACATAAAGTTATTACTACAATAAAAATTATGAGCAGTGCTACTCTTAGGAAAGAGATAGCAGAAATACAAAAAGAATTAAAAAAGCAAGAGATAAGAATATGAAAATTAATTGGATTGAAATTAGTAAAAAAAAATATGGAGGAATTGTTTATAACAACGAAGCTAGGAAAATTTTATATAAAAATTTTAATTTAGATTTGGTGCTTTGCGAGTCAAAATATTTCAAGAAAATTAGATATTTAAAAATTCCAGAATCTTTATTTTACCTTCTGCGACTAAAAGGAGAAA
>CAYXZK010000024.1:0-3398 GCA_964469955.1 uncultured Candidatus Saccharibacteria bacterium
GGCTTTTTGATTTGAACGCAAAGCGTAGAGCGTTTTGTTGGTTCAGTCGTCAATTCAGTTCGTAAGTGTGCACACTTACGAACTGTGCACAGTTCGTAAGTTACAATGTTGTATGGTATATTATTAAATAATTATTAGTAATTAAATATAATTAAAAAATATGTCTTTGAAAAATACAAAAAGAGAATTTATTAAAGATGGGATTTATCATATTTATAACCGTGGAGTTGAAAAACGAAATATTTTTTTAGATGAAGAGGATTATAAGATTTTTCTTTATTACTTAAAAACATATTTAGTTCCTCCAGACACAGAAAAGAAAACGCCTATTAATATTACAAGACTTGGTTCAAACTTTGATCTGTATAAAAATATTCAACTTCTTTGTTATGTTTTAATGTCTAATCATTTTCATTTCGTATTTAAACAATTTTCTGAAAACGCAATTACTGAATTTATGAGACGCCTGACAATTGCTTATGTAAGGTATTTCAATAATAAGTACAAAAGAGTTGGGCCACTCTTCCAAGGGCGCTATAAGAGCGTATTGGTTGACAAAGATGACTATTTTTTATACCTTTCGTCCTATGTTCATATTAATCCAATAGAATTGTCAAAATATTCAGAAATTAATACATTAGAGCATTATCCTTATTCAAGTTATTCTGATTATATTGGCAAAATAAATACTCCCTGGATTCACGAGGAGTATATTTTAAATTATATCAACGACAAAGAAGATAAGTTTCTATTTTATAAAAATCAAACCGAGCAACTTGCCTTAGAATCAGATAAATATAAAAAAGAGTTTAGTTCTCTTTTGTTAGAATAAACAAAATAACACTTACGAACTGTGCACACTTACGAACTGTGCACAGTTCGTAAGTGTGAATAGAAGCGTGAATAGATCTGTTAAAATCCGTATTAATCTGCGTTTATAGTTTTTAAGAATATTTCTACTTCATCTTTTGCTTCTGGTTTTAGGTCTAAAAATATTAATGCTTCTTGTTTGGCCTTTTCATATTCTTTTAAATTTTTATATACAAACGCCAAAGAAGCATGATATTGCGGCTCTTCAGGGTTTAAATTAATTAATTTTTCATAGATTTTAACTAATTCTTCGTAATTTTCAGTTGAGCTATAAGCTATTTTCAATTGATTTAGAGAAGTTAAAATATCTACTTTATATCCTTTTTGACTTGCCATAGCAAGATGCTCTTGAGCTAATTCGTTTTCTCCTAAAAATATTTCAGATAAACCTAAGTACCAATAGCATCCTGCCATTTTTTTATTTAAACTTATACATTCTTCAGACTTTTCTTTCATTTTTTGATAATCTCCTTTTACTAACAAAGTTTTTATCCATTCGGTAAATACTTCTTGGTGTTTTGGGCTTAGCTCTAAAGCTTTTTCTAAATAATATTCTGTGTTTTCTATTAATTCTTGACGCTTTATAGGGTCTTTTTCTTTTTCAATTAATACGCTCGTAAAACCTGTCAATAAAATCCAATTTCTTGTAAATTTTGGTTGTATTGCTGTATTCTGTTTAAGGATCTCTGTTCCCTTTTTAGCGTATTCATAATTTTTATGCGGGTAAATTCCAGCGCATTCTCTTAAAAAATCAATGTATCTTAATCTTACATAGGAATCAATATAGCTTTTTTTAAGGAGTAAATTATCCATTTTTTCTACAACTTGTTCGCATTTTCCTTTTTTTGCAAGAGGATCTG
The DNA here is from genome assembly GCA_964469955.1 of uncultured Candidatus Saccharibacteria bacterium. Classification (GTDB taxonomy): domain Bacteria; phylum Patescibacteriota; class Minisyncoccia; order Minisyncoccales; family GWA2-38-27; genus CAYXZK01. The sequence continues at coordinate 1,731 of CAYXZK010000024.1, forward strand.
ACTTGCTAATTTCAGTATTTATCCCAAGTGGTTTTAAGTTGCAAGACCAAACAAACCACGCAAAAGCTCCAATCAACATAAAGAAAAACATTAATTTTAACGAATTACTACTATCATAATTCCGTCTTTTGTTTTGAATATTCTCGTTTATGAGATCTTTGTCATTTCTTGATAGGATTATGTATAAAGAATAACTGATTAATAGAAACAATATCAGGTAAGTGGAATAAACATCAAAACCAAAGAAATTGGCAGATAAATATCCGATAAAAGTCGCCTGAATTCCATGAACAATAACAGGATGTTGTTTGTCATTAATTTGCTTTGGTTCTCCTGTCTCTAATTTAGGATTTTTTGTTCTTTGGAGTTGCCAAAAAAGAATTGCAAAAAGAGATAAATAAACAATTAAACTTGGAATGCCGGTGGTAACAGCTATTTCAAAGGCAAAATTGTGTGCTCTATCCCACCAACTTCCCCAAGCTTTATCTATGTATGGTAAGGACGGATCATAGTATTTGTCAAAACCAATTGAAAAATTTTCTGGACCATAACCCAAAAGAGGTTTGTCTTTTACCGCTTCCATAGAAATTTTCCAAGAAGAAAAACGAGGGTCATCTAAGACCATTTTAATTGAAAGGCGGTTGGAAATATCTCTTAATATTCTATTTTTTTGAATAAATTCAGGATTTTCAGCTTGGCTATTTAAATAGTAAACTCCATATGCAGACGATATTAACAAGATGCCTATTAAAATTTTTAGCAACAAAAAATAAGTTTTTGTCTTGGAACGAAGCAAATGAGTAGAATAAAAAAAGATAAAATAAAAAAAGCTTATAAATAACCCAAAATAAGCGGCCCGACTGCCTGTAACAAGAATAATATAAATAAATAATAAAAAAGAAGAAGAATAAAAAATTTTTTTCAAATATCTTTTTTCCTTAATGGCAAAAGACAAAGCTAAAAAACTTAAAAGCAGAAGATATAGAGCCAAAAAAGTAGGACCGCCAATTGTAGAGGGAGGACGCCCTGAAAAGGGAATAAGGACTTTGCTAAAAAGGCCTAATTGTTGGAAAATGGCAATAATTGAAACCAAAACGCCTACAAAGATAGAAAAGTCCCAAATTTTTTGCCAATCTTTTTTACGCGCAATTATTAAAAGCAGGAGAGCAAATAAAACATAAAAAGCAAAATTCACAAAACCGCCTCCGCGATAGGGTGACCCCCATAAGCTAAAGCGAATATCAGAAGAAAAGAGAGTCGCTAAAGAATATATACCCAAAAGAGCAATCAATAACCAAAAAGGCCAAAAAATTTTGTTTTTCCTGTTTTTTACTTTATGCCAGAAACTGATAATTAAAAATTTGTGTAATTGATTTTTTTCAAAGAGAACTTGATAAAAGAATATAAAAATCAAGACAGATAAAATAATCCTAAAAACAACTGTTTTCCCCCAATCAGGCGGCGCAAACCAAGGAGGCAGGTTTAAAAGAGGCAAAGACAGAATCGCAAAAAATCCAACTAAATAAATCCAATAAAATTTATCTTTATAAGTTTTTACAATTTCTTGTTTATTTTTTTGTTTTTTCTTGTGTCCCATATTATTTTATGATACAAATAAATTATGAAAAAAACAAATAATTTTCCCAAAAAAGCAATTATCTTAGCTGG
>CAYXZK010000025.1:0-6738 GCA_964469955.1 uncultured Candidatus Saccharibacteria bacterium
TCTGTGGAAAACTATCAATGGCAAGGAGAGCCGTCAGTTGATATTTCTTTCCCAGAATCAGTGCCTGATTTTGGCATTAAACCGCTTGGTTTTTGGGATAGATATGTAAAAAATCCAATCGAAAACAAAATTAAAGAAGCGGGTAAAACTATTAATAAATTAACAGGTTCATTGTTTTCCACAGAAGAAGAAAATAAAAGTATTTTGCAAAAAGTATTAGATTTGGAAGAAACAGTTAAAGATAAAATTAAAAACGGGTTTGATAAAATAAAATCTATTTTTTCTAATTCAGACTCTTTAAAAGCCGAAGTCGGGGAAACCAATTTGCCCTTTATGCAAAAATCTTCAGATGCGCAAGAAAAGGTTGATTCTGTGGAAGAAACAGAGATGTTTGCAAAAGAAGCAGACAGGGAAGAAAAAACGCCCAATAGTCAAATTATAGAGGAGGAGCAGGGAGAACAAGAAAATTTTGAACAAGCCAATGATTCAGAAAGCAAGGCATTGAGACTTTTTGAACGAATTGGCAGAATTGGCAGAAGTTCAGGCATAAAAAGCGATAAGGTTGACACTGAAACAGGGTCAGAACAGGAAAATCAAGATAGCGTTGAGCAAGCAAAGAAACTAGAACAAACAGAGCCAGAACAAACAGAGTTAGAACAAGCGGAGGGAAACGCGTTTAAAATACTAATTAGTGAAATTTGTGTTGGCTTGGATGAGGCGCAGAATGAGTTTATTGAGCTGTATAATCCTAATAGCTTTGAGATTAATCTTAACAACGCTAATTTTAGTTTAAGATTAGTTGATTCAAATAATAATGTTACTAAAAAACAGATTCAATGGAAGCGTGCTATTATTCCGCCTAAAGGATATTTTCTTTTAGTGGGCGGCAAACTTGTGATAGATGGTGTTGAGCTTAGTTCTGACGCTAATTTTAGCAATCAGTTAACAAGCGTTAGCGGAGTAATTATTGAAAGTGGATCCGAAGATATTTTTGATAAAGCGAGTTGGGGAAAAAGCGACAAACCGTCTCCTTCAAGCGCTTTAGAAGGCAATGGCGTAATTATTGAAAACGGGCTCAAAACAGGCCAGAGTTTGCGAAGAAAGGTTAACGCGAATGTTTTGATTGATACTGATAATAATGCCAATGATTTTGTTTTAAGCGATTTACCTCAACCTGTTAATTCTTTAGGACAAAGCAAGGTTTATTCAGCGCCAGAGCCTTTAATAAATAAGGATAGTGGCGATGGTGGCAGTGAGAGTAGTAGTGTTATGGTTGCGAGTATGAATACAAACGAGCTTAACAATTTCAACAACAACAATATCCAAGTTAATGCTAATACGCCAGAACTCTTACCTGTTGAAGTTCCAACAAAAACCGAAGAGCCAAAACTAGGGCCAGAATTTTACGCGCTTGTTATAAACGAAATAATGTATGATTTAAAGGGAGGAGATCAAGACAGGGAATGGATAGAAATCTTAAATATGTCTGACAAAAAAGTTGATGTGAGTTCTTGGAAGTTATGTGAGCAAGACACAAACCATAGTTTAAAAATAATTCAAGGCGGCAGCGCTCTTGATCCAGGCGCGTATGCCGTGATTGTCGCCAATCAAACTGAATTTTTAAATGATAATGCCGGCTATGCCGGCATTCTATTTGACAGCTCTTTTTCTTTAAATAATACAGGTGAAAGCGTTTCTCTAAAAAATGGAAGTTTTATTATTGACGAGCTTGAATATAATTCTGAATGGGGGGCGCGAGGAGACAATAATTCTTTACAAAAGATAAACCCAGAAAGAGCGTCAAACGATCCCGAAAATTGGCAGCCAGCTCTGCCCACGCCTGGCGCAAAAAATTGTTTTCAGACAAATAATCAAACAGAACAAATCCAAACAGAGCAGACGTTAGGAGAAGAGCAGGAGGAAATAAAACAGGAACAAGCGCAAGGACAAACAGAAACAATGCCAGATTTTTCCTTGAAAGTTGCGATTAACGAAATAGCTTGGCAGGGAACTATAGCGTCTTCAAATGATGAATGGATTGAATTGTATAACAATACTTCAGAAGCGATAGATGTTTCCGATTGGCAAATAATTTTTTCTCCTGTTACAGGCGTGCAACAGAGAATAATTAATTTAGAACCTGTTTTAGGCGCTACAACGCCTCTTATAAACGGTTGCGATTATTTTCTTTTAGAGAGAAGCGACAACGAAACAATTAAAGATATTGCAGCTGATTATATTTACACAGGAGCTTTAAATGACAATGGCGGGGTTTTAGAATTAAGAGACAATAACGAAAATATAATTGATAAAGTTGATTGTTCAAATGGCTGGTTTAATGAAAAGCAAGCCGTAAAAGCTTCAATGGAGAGAATTGATTCTCAAAAATCAGGGTCAGACCCTAATAATTGGGCAGCGAACAACCTTGTCGCAATCAATGGCAAGGACGCCCAAGAGAACGCGATTAACGGAACTCCTAATCGTGAAAATAGCGTGAGCAATCCTTAAAATCTAAAAACTTCTGACGCATATTCCTTATTGCTTGTTATATCGATTACTGGTGTTTGCCAGTTTTTATTTGCGTCAATTTGACTATTTTCTGAAAGAATATAAAATATAAAAACAATATCTATTAATATTTAAGAGTATGGCTTTTGAAATTTCAACCCCAATTGTTTACGAGGATAAAAAAGACGTTAAGCCTAAAAACATTTTTAGCATAATAAAAAGAGATAGTGTTTTTTTGGTTTTGCTCTTAGCTATCGTAGGAGGAATTCTTTTGTTGCAAAATTATAATTTTATACAAGATGCAACATCGTCAATTTTCTCAAAACTACAAGCAACAGTATCTCCGCAATCTTCTATTTTTGAAGGATATGAAAGATTAGATATGCCTGAAGTTAATCTTGAAAATTTATTACCAAAATCAACCGGAACAACTGCGTTAGAAGCAGGACAAGGCCTAAAAACAGAAGCAAGCGCGCAAGAACAAGAAACAATTAATCCCAAAAAATTATTAACTCTTTCTGAAATAGAAAAGGAAGTTTTTGAAATTGAGCAAAAAATTAAAATTTTAGAACAAGAAGTTAATAAATTGTCAATGCTTACTGAAATTCAGAAAGAAATTAATTCTATTAGCTGGGGTGTGAATAACTTAGATAAAGAGATTTATGGTTCAGATAATTTAACAGAATCTTTGTGTTTAAAATAATTTTTAAAAATGGATAAAGAAGAGCTTATTCAAATCACAAATAAAGTTTATAAAATTACCCTACTTTTTCCCAAAAAAGAGCCGTTGAGGTATAAAATAAGAGAAATAGCCGACGATATTCTTTCTAATTTCGTTTATCGACAATCTTTGCAAGACATAAATCCAGGCAATTTTGCCTTTAATCGGGAAAATCAAAACAAAGATTCAATTTTTTTACTTGAGAAAAACTTAGAGATTCTTAAGAGTTATTTTGAAGTGGCAAAATGGCAAAATTGGGTAAGTTATTTTGATATTTTGGGAATTCAAGATAGGTATGCTAAAATACAAGATGGTCTTAAAAAAGAAATCCAGAAAATTGAAGAAAAAAAACGAGACTTATTAGAGGAAAATATTATACAAACTAATGATCGCGCGCAAAGCATTGAACGGGAAATTAACAAAGAGCCTAAAAAAGATTTAGCTTCAGACGTTATTCTATCTAAAAAAGAAGAAATAAAATTAGATCCTAGAAAAACAAAAATTCTGAATTTTTTAAGAAAAACAGAAAAAACTCAAGTTCAAGATATTAAAAAAATTCTGCCAAATGTTTCAAAAAGAACAATTAGAAGAGATTTCGTTCAATTGTTAGATCAAAGGTTGGTTAAAAAAATAGGGGATAAAAACAACACTTTTTACCAATTAATAGCATAGGACATTTATATATAAAATATGTCCTATCAAATATTTTATAAATGTCCTAACTAAAAGATAGGACATAAAAAAATTTCAATTATAATATAATTTGTCCTAAGGTTAAAATGAACGATTTAAGGCAAGAATTTAGTAAAATTTACGATAAATATATAAATAAGATATACCGTTTTGTGTTTTTAAAGGTTAATTCTAAAGATGTAGCTGAAGATTTGTGTTCAGAGACTTTTTTAAAAGCATGGGAAACATTTAAAACCAAAGATTTAAAGCTAATTAAAAATTATCAAGCGTTTTTATATCAAATTGCTAGAAATACGGTAATTGATTATTATAGAGAAAAAAGTAGGACAAATATTATATCAGCTGAATTTGTTTCAATTGAAGATCCGCGAACCAACATAGAAGAAAAAAGTTCTTTGGATTCTGACCTAACCGAGGTTAAGGCGGTTTTAGCTGATCTCAAACAAAACTACCAAGAAGTTATTATTTGGCGCTATGTAGACGACTTGTCAATAAAAGAAATAGCTAAGTTATTAGGTAAGCCAGAAGGAACGGTTAGGGTTGTTTTGCATAGGGCGTTAAAATCACTTAAAAATAATTTAGAAAAAAGGAATAAATTTGAGATTAGTTAGATCGTATAACATAGGGTTTTAAGAGAGTGTAACAGAGTGTAACAAATTTGCGTTTCATTCGTCTTAACTTTAAGATGAACGAAAAAGATCTTATTGCTAAAATTCAAAAATTCCGCGATATTAAACCCAGCCATGACTGGGTTATTTTTACTAAAGAGCAGATTTTAGGAAGAGAATTAAATAGTAAGCGAGAAAAAAATTGGTTGCAATATATTAACTTTAGACAAATAGCAGAACTCTTTTCCGCCCGTCGGTTTGCGTTTGCTTATTTATCAATCGCAACAATTTTTATTGGAATATTGGGCGTATTTAATTTTTCGCAAAATGCTTTACCAGGCGATTCGTTATATTCATTAAAAAAGATTACTGAAAAGGGTCAGGGTATTTTTGTTTCTGAAAAAGATCAAGCCAGATATGATTTAAAGATGGTTGGCAAACGTTTAGATGACTTGACTAAAATCGCTGAATTTAATAAAATAAAAAATATTGCGTCTGCCATTGAGGAGATTCAAAAAAGCGAAGAAAGGGCAATCAGTAGCCTTAATGTTGTTGAAATTCAAAATAATTCGGAGGAAGTTGAAGGAATTGTCGCTCAAGTAAAAGAGCTAGAAGAAAAGAAACAAAGATTGGAACAGGTTTATGGGTTTGTTGGTTTAGAGGAAATCAAAGAGACAAATTCAACCAAGGCAATGGCGGAAAGACTGATTAAAGATTTAGAAAATAAAGCTTTAACCGAAATGGAAGAACAGGATTTGTTAGAAGCAATGAAATATTACGAAAAAGGAAATTTTTCTAAAACAGTTGAAATCTTGTATTTTATTAGCCAGTAAGAGATGGTTAGGGTTTTCCTAAACAAAAGACGGGTTGTCCCGTCAATTTTGTCAAATGTTTTAAAAATTGAAAGAGATATAGAGAAGAATTAGAGATATCGTCGATCTTGATTTTTTGAGTAGTTGACGCCAATTTCCCTAATTTATTTGGGAAACAACATAAAATTTTTATACTCAAAAAATCAGAAGATCAACCCAGTTAAATAACCTACTTTTAACGCGATTGTTAAAAGTAATACTTAACAGGGAATAATGGTCGGCTGGCGATAGAGGAATTATCAATTAATTCATTTGGTTATATAAAATAAATAATCGTATTGCTAAATTGCTTTACGAGCTAAAATTTAAAATTTTATTTATTTATATTTAACCAAAGACGCAAAATCGAAAAAATAATTATGAAAAAATTAATTTCAATTGCAACTGTATTGACTGTTGCCGCGATGATTATAGGACCTGCAACTGCTAAAGCTTTAACAGCTGACGAATTGCAAGCTCAAATTGACGCTTTATTGGCTCAATTAACAACTTTGCAAGCTCAATTAGCTGATCTTGGCGGAGGCACTTCGGGAGGAACTGTGACTGGTTGTACAATTACTTCCTTTGACAGAAATCTTTCGCAGGGAATGTCAGGCGATGATGTCAAATGCATGCAAATCGTTTTAAACTCTGATGCCAGCACTAAGTTAACTGATTCAGGCGCTGGTTCTCCGGGGAATGAAACAACTTACTTTGGCCCTTTAACTAAAGCCGGAGTCGTTAAATTCCAAGAAAAATACGCTGACGATGTGTTAGCTCCTTGGGGATTAACCTCTGGAACTGGTTATGTTGGTTCAACAACTAGAGCCAAATTAGATACTCTTTTGTCTTCCACTACTCCTGGTGAAGAAGAAGAGGAAGAAGAGGAAGAAGAAGAAGAGGAAGAAGAAGGCGAATTAGACATTACTTTAGCGAGTGATACTTTTGCTTCTGGCACGGTTGTTACCAGCCAAGGATTGGCTGATTTAGCCAAATTTGAGTTTGATAACAATGGCGATGGCGATGTTAAAGTTACGCAAGTTAAGTTAAAGAGAATTGGTGTTTCAGCCGACGCTTCTTTAACAGCTGTTTATTTGTTTGATGGAGCCACAAGGTTAACTGATTCCGCCAGTGTTTCGTCTGGAATCATTACTTTTAATGATTCTACTGGTATTTTTACAGTAGAAGACGGTTCTTCTAAAACAATTACAGTTAAGTCAGATCTTGCCGCAACTGCTGGAGAAACATTAGGTGTTTCAATTTATTCTGCGGACTACATTGCTTCTAACGCAACTGAAGTAACTGGTTCGTTCCCGCTTAACGGCAATTTAATGAGCGTTGCTTCAGCATCATTAGC
>CAYXZK010000026.1:0-1615 GCA_964469955.1 uncultured Candidatus Saccharibacteria bacterium
TGTTTTCTTTCTTTAGCTCCTGATATTACAACGAAATACACAAAATGTAAAACGAAAAAATAAAATAAAAACAGCTGATTTTTCAGCTGTTTTTTAAAAGGTTTGATAATAAAAAATATAAAAAAAATGAGGCTCAAAAATTGATATGAGCCTCTTGAGTATACTTGAGTATATTTATATCTCTTTAAATTTCAAAGAGCCGTATATGCAGCGTAAGGGTTTGAGAAAAACTGATAGGACACTGACACTGCGAATAGAACCATCGCAACGCTGAAGATGATACCTTGTATGCGCTTCTATATTACATGATATGGAATATAAAAACACACAGTGAAAAACCTTCCACCAAGAAATCAGACCTGCATAGGTAAAACGCAGAAGGAAAAAGTATCGCCTTAAAAGGAGAAACCCGTTTGGGTTTCCCTCGCTTATTACTTGAGTAATATGCGTTTTTTTTATCTTAAGGAGCTGTATTCTATCCTTGAATCTATCTTCTCAAACCCAACTGAAGCGCTTTCATTGTATTATATTTCTTAGTCTCCTGTCAAGCATAGGTCTTTTTTTACTATATTTAGCTGAAAAATTAAGATAATTTCTAATCGTTTTCTTTTCGAGTTCATTTAAACTCCGACCTCGATAAGGTATAGTGCTCCAAAAAGCAGACATTAAGCCTCGTACAACATTAATAGGCTTTTTGCCTTGATCTTTAAATTGACCTTTATTAGTTAAATGCATTAATCCATTCATTCTTCTTAAAAAAGCTCTTTTAATAAAAATTTTACCATTTCTTATGCCAATACCCGTAATAGTAACAGGTTGTTTCTTGGTATCAGCAATAACTGTTTTTCTATGATTAATTTCAAAACCAGATTTTTCGATCGTTTTACGAATAACTTTTCTCTTCTCTTTACCAAAACGCCTTTTCGATGAAAATGTTAAGTCGTCCAGATAACGAGTATAAACTAAATTGTATTTCTTACACAAAATAGCCATTTCCTCATCAAGCAAACGAGCCACAACTAAATTTGCCAAATCTGGAGATGCAGGACCACCCATTCGTAAAACTCCTGAAGGCGAAAGGCAATATTTTTTTAGAAATTCATTCAATTCATAGACAGGAGCTAAATCAAGATTAAAAGTTTTATCTGTTAGACAAGAAACTATTTGATCACCCGTTATTCCTAAATAAAAATCTTTTATATCTAACAAATAGAAATAACGATTATTTGCTCTTAAATGACGCAAAACATTTTTTAACGGATTAGTTCCTTGCAAAATTGCCGTCGCATAAGGAAACTTTATGTTGTTTCTCTTTAAGCGCAATCTAATAAATCCATAAAACATCCTATTAATCCTCAACATTGGCAAATTAGGAGCTGAAATCAATCTAGTTTTAGTTGTCCCTGCTAAAGGATTTTTATCTTTGATCGTAAAAGTTCTATAATTTGGTTCTTCTTTTTCGCTAAATTTTACTCTTTTTTCTATACTCTTCAAAACATTAAAATCATCCACAATCATCCCCTCCTTTCAAGTTTTAATTGTTAAATTTCATAATCGGTTTATTTAATTGTTAAATTACTTTGTTTTCTTTCTTTAGCTCCTGATATTACAACGA
>CAYXZK010000027.1:0-4616 GCA_964469955.1 uncultured Candidatus Saccharibacteria bacterium
TTTAGATTTATTACACGACAACCAATGTTTTCAGATAACTTTCGCAGGCGACTAAGCATGGTTCCCGCCGTATGGCGGGATTAGTCGCCGAGAATGTAGATAGTCAAACCGCGCAGGGGTTTGAACTATCGGTAGCTGAAAATATTGGTTGTCGTGCAATATTCCTACGATTTCTCTTAACAAATATTCAAATGTTAAAATGGTCATTTTCTGACCTCCCAAGAAACATCCTCTTCTAAAACTTTAATTATTTTATCTTGAATTTTATCAATTTCATCTGAAGTAAGCGTTCTGTCTTGAGCTTGATAAATTATATGAAAAGCCAAGCTTTTCCTGTCTTGGCCAAGCTCTTGGCCTTCGTAAATATCAAAAAGATCAACATCTCTTATCAAAGGGGAATTAACAGATTCTATTTTATTTAAAACTTCCACTACTTTTGTGTTTTTAGGCAACAATAAAGCTATGTCTCTAATTGCCAATGGTTGCCGTGAAATGGATTCATATTCGCTTTCTTCTGAACAAAGTTTGCTTAATTCTTCAAAATCTAAATCAAACAAAATAACTTTTCCTTTTATGCCTAAATCTTTTAAAACATTCGAAGAAATTTCTCCTAGAAAACCAAATTCTTTATTGTCCACTTTTATTTCAGCGCATTTTTCTGAATTCCATAGACTTAATTTGCTTTGTTCGGGAGTTTGCTTAAATTCATCATACCAAACACGAGCAATGCCAAGTTTAGAAAATAAAGCGTCTACCGCGCCTTTTAATTCCGCGAATCCGTCTTTCTCCTGCTTTCTAGCGATAAGCCCGCTTAAAACCTTTTTTTCAGTTTTATTTCTTAAAAATATTTTACCTAATTCAAAAATCTGAACTTCGTTATAATACTTAAAATTGTCTTTTACGTTTTTCAATAATCCAGGGATTAAACTTGGCCTTAGATATTCAAATTCTTTACTTATCGGATTTTCTATCTCAACTATTTCATTAATATCATATTTAAAAATTTTGGCTTGCTGTTTATTAATAAAAGAATAGTTATAAGTTTCTGTGAATCCAATTTCTTTTAAGATGTCTTTTGCCATATTTTTCCAAAAAATCTGGAAATTTCTCTGTGGCGGAATTAAAGCAACAAAAGGAAAAGTGTCTGGTATTTCTTCGTATCCATAAATTCTACCAATTTCTTCAATCAAATCTTCTGGAATAGAAATGTCCATTCTAAATGTTGGAATTTCTATATCTAAAATTTCTGATCTTGAGTTCTGGCCTTTCTTTTTTGTAGATTTCAATAAAGAAGACTTAACCTTAAATTCTAATTTTTTCAAAATATTGATTACTTCTTTTTTAGGTATTTCTACGCCTAATAATTGTTTGACATAACTTAAATCAAGTCTAATTTTTTTTGACAATGCCTTTTGGGGATAAAAATCAACTAATCCTGAAGCAATCTCCCCTCCTGCTATTTTTTGAATTAAATCAGCAACTTGATTAAGGGCTAATTCGCATAAATTAAGGTCAATTTTATGTTCAAAACGCCAAGAAGCGTCTGTTTTTAGGCCTATTTTTTTAGAAGTAGCACGAATAGTTTTGGAATCAAAATTCGCGGATTCTAAAACAATTGTTTGTGTCTTTTCGTCTATCTCCGCCTGCTTGCCACCTTTAATCCCAGCTATAGCCAAAGGTTGCCTTGAGTCAGCAATAATTAGAACCTCGTCGTCTAATTCAATTTTTTTATTATCTAAAGTGATAATCTCTTCACCCTTTTTGGCTTTTCTAACAATTATTTTTTTTAGATTAGATTTGTCCTTGGCAGAAGAGCTTAATTTATCAAAATCAAGAGCGTGTAAAGGTTGTCCGGTTTCTATCATTATATAATTAGCAATATCCACAATATTATTAATTGGCTTTAAACCGCAAGTCCTTAATCTATCTTGAATCCATTTTGGCGAAGAAGTCACTTTAATATCATCAATAACCCTTAAAGTATAACGAAGACAATTTTTTTTGTCTTTTATGTCTATTGCGACAAAATCTTTTGCTTTTAATTTATTCTTTTCTTTTATTTTTGTCTTATCTTTCTTCATTTTCGCGCCTGTCAAAACAGCTATTTCTCTCGCGATCCCTTTGTGCGCAAAACAATCTGGTCCCCTATTCGGCAACACATCAATATCCAAAATATAATCTTTAAAAAATTTTTCGACTCTTTCAACTTCAAAAGAGCGCATTGTTAAAAGTTCTGCCAATTTTTCTGGTTTTGGTAAAGGTTTTTCAAAAAATGACTGTAACCAATTATAAGAAAACACCATAAATTTATGTCTTTAAAGTAATTAGTAAAATTAGAATTGTTTTAAAAATCTCAAATCTCCTTCGTAAAATAAACGAATATCTTCTATCTTGTATTTCATCATAGTCAATCTGTCTATGCCTATGCCAAAAGCAAATCCCTGCCACCCTAAATTATTCTTGACAGGCCTTAGGCCCGCTGCCTTAAGAACATTTGGATGAACCATCCCTGCTCCCATCAACTCTATCCAGCCTGTTTGTTGACAAACAGAACAACCCTTTCCTTTGCAGTTCAAGCAAGACATATCTATCTCAAAAGACGGCTCGGTAAAAGGGAAATAACTTGGCCTTAATCGAATTTTAACTTCCTTTTCAAAAAATCTAAAAAGAAATTCTTTAATAATCGCCTTAAAATTTGCCACAGAGATATCTCTCCCTAACATTAATCCTTCTAATTGATAGAAATTAATTTCATGCGAAGCGTCGGTTGCTTCGTGTCTAAAAATTCTACCAGGCACAACAATTCTCAAGGGAGGATTGTTTTTTTCCATATATTTCACTTGAATCGGACTCGTGTGCGTACGCAGCAACAATCTCTCTAACCCTGTTCCTGTTTTATTCGCGGCTTTTTCTTTCAACCAAAAAGTATCCCAAAGATCGCGCGCTGGATGGTTTTTAGGTATATTCAACGCGTCAAAATTATACCATTCGTTTTCGATTTCTGTTCCCTCAACTATTGAAAAGCCCATTTCTTGAAAAATTTCCTGAAATTTTCTTTTTGTTAAAGTTAAAGGATGTAAGTGCCCGCTAACTGGCTTTTTGCCAGGAACAGTAAAATCAAACCATTCTTCTCGCGCGTCCTGTTCTGGAATTTGTAATTTTTTCCTTTTTTCTTTTATTAAAAAGCCAATCTCATTTTTTAAATCATTTGCTTTTCTGCCTTGTTCCTTTTTATCTTTATCAGAGAGATCTTTAATAGAACGCAAAACTTGAGCAACTTCACCTTTTTTGCCCAGATATTTCTTAAAAATTTTATTTAATTCATTAAGATTATTAGCTCTCTCTATCTCTTCTTTAATCTCGTTTTTGGGTTTAATATTCTCTAATTTCATACATTTATATTGTTTTTATATTACCTTTAAATTAGCTTAAAATCAAGCACATCATACAAGACAAATTGTGGATAAAAAAAGGCCTTTTAGATAAGATTTCGCTCTTTTCTAAAAGGCCTATTAAGGTCAAATAAAACTTTTTACTCGACCTGATTATTTTTATATAAATTTTATTGAAAATTAGTTTTGTCGTAAACTCATCGGATTATTAATCACTCTATTGTAGGAATTCGCCCCCTCCTTTCTTGTTATGTTCTTATACCATTTAATCTTTTGTCTTTTCTGACAAAAAGCGTAGGGCGCCACGGATATTGAAGAAAGATTGAACCAAAACTAATTGCTTCAGCTCCTAATTCTCTTAATTTTTCTATATCCTTAAAATTCCAAACACTTGGCCCAATTATTGGAATAGAAGTTCTCTTCTTTAAACGTTTGAGGAAATCCCAAGTATAAGGTTGCGCTATCTTGCCAGATATTGCGCCATCGCCAAGATGAGATAATGGGCTTCTTCTCTTCGGAAAAGCCTGGGCCCAAGGAACGCTGTTAATGGAAATTGCTTCCACCAATCCTTGTAGAGAAGGAATGATTTCAAGCTTGTCAGTCATTGAGACTGAAAGCTTAAGAATAAGAGGCAATTTACTTTTTTCTTTTATTTTTTGACAGGCTCCTACAATTCTTTCTGTTTCCAGCATCCCATCTTTAGAATTAGGACAAGAAATATTCAGTTCTAATGCTTTTAAATTAAACTCGTTTAACATTGTCACCATTTGAATTAAATCTTCAAAATTCATTGAAAAGATAGAACCTACCAAAGAAATTTTACTTTGTTCTACTTTTGGTCCTATTGTTTGACACCACCATTCAATTCCAAGATTAGTTAGTCCTACAGCATTAATCACTCCTCCAGGGACAAGATAAACACTTTTAAAAGGAAATAACCATTTTAAATTTCCTTTTCTTGGAAACCGAGTTAGAGTTTTTGTTACTACTGTAAACAAAACAGGGTCAAAGAGTTTAAACTTTTTAAGTGGTTTTTCCCAAAACCAACCTTTTCCATCAAAGCCCAAAGCTCCGCTTGCTGCCATATATTCAAATTTATGTCCATTTGAAAATTCAATCATAACTATCCCCTCCTTTCAAGTTTTAATTGTTAAATTTCATAATCGGTTTATTTAATTGTTAAATTACTTTGTTTTCTTTCTTTAGCTCCTGATATTACAACGA
>CAYXZK010000028.1:0-13594 GCA_964469955.1 uncultured Candidatus Saccharibacteria bacterium
TCTTCTCTGGCTTTACGTTCAGCTTCTTCCTGCGCCTTGCGAGCGGCTTCTTCTCTGGCTTTACGTTCAGCTTCTTCCTGCGCCTTGCCAGCGGCTTCTTCTCTGGCTTTACGTTCAGCTTCTTCCTGCGCCTTGCCAGCGGCTTCTTCTCTGGCTTTACGTTCGGCTTCTTCCTGCGCCTTGCCAGCGTCTTGTTCTTTTCTTATTATCGCAAGTTCTTTTTCTTTTTCTGCTTTTAATCTTTCTTCTATCTTTTCGCGAATAATTTGTTCTTCTTCTTTTTTACGCTCTAACTCTGCTTGCCTTTGATCTGCTTCCTCCATTTTCCTAATCTTCTCTTCTTTTATTCTCTCCTCTTCTTCCTTTATTTGCTTCATCAAATCGGATAATTCTAAAGACTCTCCCCTCTGTAAACGGAGAATATCTTTTTTCATTGTTCTGATATCTTTGCCTTCTAAAAATTTTTCTTCAGGCATAAATCAGTGAACAGTGAATAGAAAATAATAAATAATTGTTTGGCATTTATTATTTATCCCTTAACACTGATCATTTATCAATGGTTAGCAATCTCTTATTGCTAATCATTGTTTGCTATTTTAAGACTTTTAAGAGCTTTAAGCTAACTCTGTCATGTTCGTCAATAGAGATTACTTCTACCGAGACCATGTCTCCTAATTTTAACACATTTTCAACTTTTTCAATTCTACCCGGACCTAATTTAGAGATATGAAGCAATCCATCCTGTCCGGGAAAAATTTCTACAAAAGCCCCGAAATCTAAAATTTTCTTTACCGCGCCTTTAAAAACTTCGCCAACTTTTGCTTCTCTGGTAATATTTTCTATTTCAATAATCGCTTTTTTAACGTTTTCTTCGTTTTCTGAAGTTACGAATACAATTCCCGAATCTTGTATATTTATTATAGCTCCTGTTTTTTCAATTATTTTATTAATCGTTCTTCCTCCCGGTCCAACTACCATACCAATTTTGTCTGGATTGATTTGAATTGTTGAAATTTTAGGGGCATAAGACGATAACTTTTTCCTTGGCTCGGGCAAAACTTTTCTCATATCGTCTAAAATTTTTATCCTAGCTTTTTTAGCCGCGACCAGAGCGTCTGCCATAATTTGCTTAGTTATTCCTTTGATTTTTACATCCATTTGAAGAACAGTAATTCCCTTTTCGGTTCCCGCTACCTTAAGGTCCATATCTCCATTATGGTCTTCTGGTCCCTGTATGTCTGTCACGATTTTATAAACGCCTGTTTTGGGGTCCTGAAACAAACCCATCGCAATCCCAGCTACCGCTCTTTCTATTGGCACTCCCGCATCCATAAGAGATAAAGAAGAACCGCAAACAGAGGCCATTGAACTAGATCCGTTTGAAGAAACTATTTCTGAAACAATTCTAATAGTATAAGGGAATTTCTCGAAATCAGGTATAAGCGGCAAAAGGGCTTTTTCCGCGAGTAAACCATGCCCAATTTCTCTTCTGCCCGGCCCCCTAATACCTTTTACCTCTCCTGTTGAATAAGGAGGGAAATTATAGTGATGCATAAATCTTTTCTTACCAACAATTTCCATTTCTTGAAATAATTGCTGATCTTCCGGCCCACCTAAAGTTAAAATAGACAACGCTTTTGTTTTTCCTCTACAAAATAATCCGGAACCATGCGTTCTTGGCAAGAGCCCTGTTTCGCAATGAATTTCTCTGACTTCGTCTATTTTTCTACTATCAGGTCTTCTCTCGTTTTCTATAATATTTTTATGCGTTAAACGATTAATTTCTTTTTCGAAAAAATCTTTTACATAGTTAATTTTTTCTTTTTCTTCAGGATATTTTTCTTCAAAAAAAGAAATCAGTCTGTCTCTTAATATCTTGTCTTGTTTTGGCGCTGTTTGTCTGTCTTGGAAAATAGCTTTTTCTAAATCATTTCCCAAAAATTCTTTAATCTCTTTTTCGATTTCAGTGTCTGCCGAAAACGGCTCTATTTGAATTTTCTTTTTGCCAATTTCTTTTACAATCTCTTTTTGAAATTCTATTAATTCTCTTAAATATTTTTTCGAAAAATCTAAAGCGCCTAAAACTATACTTTCTTCTGCTTCCTTAAGGCCTCCTTCTATCATATTAATTAAAATGTCTTTACCTTGCTCACAGCCAGCGAAAATAAGGTCTATCTCACTCTCTTCTCTTTCTTGATAGGTCGGGTTCAAAATAAATTTATTGTTAATTCTTCCAATCCTAACGGCCGCGATAGGCCCTTCCCAAGGAATATCAGAAATGGCTAAAGCTAACGAAGAAGACAATAAACCCACGATATCTGGATCGTTTTCACCATCCCAAGAAAGAACGGTATTCATAACTTGGACTTCCTCAAAAAAATTCTCGGGAAATCTAGGACGAATAGCGCGGTCAATTAAACGAGCGTTACAAACAGCTTCATCTGAAGGACGACCTTCTCTTTTAATATAACGAGAACCATTAATCTTTCCGGCCGCATAGTCCCTTTCTCTGTACTCAACGCTTAAAGGGAAAAAATCAAGACCTTTTCTTCCGTTCTCGTCAAGAACGCAAGCAGTCAGTATTAAAGTATCTCCGCAACTTACCATAACGTCTCCATTGGCTTGTTCGGCCAATTTACGCGCGTCAACTTTAATTTCTTTTCCGTCAAGCTTTAAATTAAATTTACTTTTGTTCATTTTTTAATAAGTATTTTTTTATAGCTTCTTCAAGATCAATAAATTCATCGGCAACTTCTTTTAAGCGCGCGGAAGTCGATCTTCCGAAAGCAATAACTTCTACTCTTTTACCTTGATTTTTTAAATATTCAACTAAAGAAATAAAATCTCCATCGCCTGAAACCAGAACCAATGTATCAACACTCGGGGCTATCCTAATAGCGTCAATAACAATACCAACATCCCAATCAGCTTTCTTTGCTCCTCCATAAAATTCTTGGAGATCCCTAACTCTCGTTTCTATACCCAATTTAACTAAGGCTTCAAAAAAAGCTTTTTCTTCTCCTGTCTTTGTTTTGACGACATAAGCAAAAGCTCTAATTAGGTTTCTTTTGTTTACGCTTGTTTTTAAAATCTCGGAAAAATTAACACGCGCTTGATATAATCTCCTAGCCGAATGATAAAGATTTTGAACATCTATTAAAACTCCTACCCTTTGTCCGCTGTGTTTAATAACCATATATTAGTGAATAGCGAATAACAATTGTCTCGCTTCTTGTTCATTGCTCTTTATTTGCTAATTTCTGCCTCCTATTGTTCGCTGTTCGTTGTTTATTTTTTTAACCCTGTCTCTTTTATAATTTTATTATATCTTCTAACGTGTTTTTCTTTTAAATATTTTAACAGCTTTCTTCTTTTTTCCACCATAGCTAAAAGACCCCTTTTAGAATGAAGGTCTTTGCTGTGCATTTTCAAGTGCGCGAGTAATCTCCTTATCTCTTCGCTAAGCAAAACAATCTGAACTTCGTCAGAGCCAGTGTCTGTTTCGTGCAATTTATAGTTTTTTATAATTTTTATTTTTTCTTTTGGAGTCAACATAGTTTTTGAATTTATCAATAATCAGTTATTAATGACAATTAGTGCCCCCACCAGGACTCGAACCTGGACTAATTGCTTAAGAGGCAACTACTCTGCCAATTGAGTTATGGGGGCAGCTATCTTTTTGTTTTATTTCTACGGACACCCCGGGATTTCAAAAAACCCTTCCTGCCACCAACTTTTATAAATATCTTCAGTCCACTCACTCAAACCAATAATCCAAAAAAATACCCCTATAAATAGAAAAGCGCTGTAAATTATTACAAGTCCAATCGCAACGCTTGTAAATAATTGCTTTGCTTGGCTAATCATTTGTGGTCCTTTTTCGCTTCCGCCGGCATACGCAAGAATATACATAAATCCACCAATAGCTATCATTAAAACAGCAACCGCAGGAACAATTTTGAATAAGAGAAAATCTAAAAGGTTGTCAAATAATACAAATAAATGACAGAACTGACAAATAGGTTTGTCGCCTTCTCCTGCTAAAGAACAAGGCACTATTCCATCTGCCAAAGAAATTAACGGCAAAAAAATAAACCCTGTTGCGAAAAATACCAAAAGAATTTTTTTCATTAACTTTATTTTAACAAAATTCTTTAAAAACAAAAGGGCAAAAACCTGCTTGCCTTGAAAAAGATTTTTAATTCTTGCCATTAGATTTTATTTTATTCTACAAATTTAAGTAGTTTTGTCAAATTTTGAGATTAGGTTTATTTTTGTTATATTAAAATAAGCGTTTTATAAATTTAACAATATGCCTTCTAAAATTTTTTCCGCCACAGTTAACGGACTTGATGCTCAAATAATCGAAACAGAAGTAGATGTATCTTATGGGTTAAGATGTTTTGATATCGTTGGCTTGCCTGATAAGTCTGTCCAAGAATCAAAAGAAAGAGTAAGTTCTGCAATCAAAAATTCTAATTTCAAATCTCCACACCAACAAGCCCAAAGAGTTTTGGTAAGCCTTGCTCCTGCTGATATTAAAAAAGAGGGATCTTTATATGACCTGCCGATTGCTTTAGGATATTTATGCGCGTCAAAGCAAATCAAAATCAATCCGCAAGAAAGAATTGTAATTGGAGAACTTGCCCTAGACGGTAAATTAAGACCTGTTAAAGGTGTTATAACTCTCGCTTTAACCGCGCAAGAAAAAGGATGGAAAGAGATTGTTCTTCCCCAAGACAACGCTAAAGAAGCCAGTTTAGTTTCAAGCGCGAACAGACAAGGATCTCTTCTTAGTAAAGTAAAAATTATTGGCGTAGAATCTTTAAAACAAGCTATTAATTATTTAGAGGGAAGAGAAGAAATACCTTCTTTTAAAACAGATATTACAACCATTGCGAAACAATCAGGGGATTCAATTGATTTCAGCTGGATTAAAGGTCAAGAAAGCGCTAAAAGAGCAATGGAAATTAGCGCTGCAGGCGGGCATCATCTAATGATGCAAGGACCTCCTGGAACAGGGAAAAGTCTTTTAGCAAAAGCGCTGTCTTCAATTTTACCAAACCTTTCTTTTGAAGAATCTTTAGAGGTTACGAAAATATATAGTATCGCGGGTCTTTTGTCGCTAGACAAGCCGTTTATAACCTATCGCCCTTTTCGGTCTCCACATCATACTTCTTCAAGCTCGGCTTTAATCGGTGGAGGCAATCCTGTTAGGGCCGGAGAAATAACTCTTGCCCACAGAGGCATTTTGTTTCTTGATGAATTCCCTGAATTCCACAGAGATGTTCTGGAAAGCTTACGAGAACCATTAGAAAATGGGAAAATAACAATTTTAAGATCTAAAGAAAGTTTAACTTTTCCTGCTCGTTTCACGCTTGTTGCCGCTGCCAATCCTTGTCCTTGTGGTCATTATCAAGACCCTAACAAAGAGTGTGTCTGCACTTACGCGCAAGTCGTTAAATACAGAAGAAAGCTTTCAGGCCCGTTGATTGACAGAATTGATGTTTTTGTCAGTGTTCCGCAAGTAGAGTTTGAAAAATTAATTTCTCCAAGCGAAAAAAATTCCAGCTTAGAAATAAAAGATAGAATTGAAAAAGCGCGCCAAATCCAAAAACAGAGATTCGCTTTAGCGAAGAATTTTGTTAATTCCGAAATGGATATTCCTCAAATTAAAAAATATTGCGAGATTGATTCTAAGTCTAAAAACGCTTTAAAGAATTTTATTGATTCCGGAAAACTTTCCGCACGCGGATACCATCGTATTTTAAAAACAGCTAGGACTATTGCTGATCTAAATGGTTCAAATAATATTTCCTACGACCATTTAACCGAAGCCCTTATGTATAGAACAAAAGAATCTTAATATGTTTTTCAAGGATCTTAAAATAATTAAGCAAACCTAAAAGAGTTTGTAGAGGACAGTCCTCTACAAACTCTTTTTTAAGAAGCCAAAGGTTTTAGGTTTATTGCTTCCAACTAATTTCAGACCCTAACGCATAATCGGATAAAAAATTTTTCGCGTCCCTAACTTCAAAATGAAGATGGCACCCCGTAGCCCCAATAGTGTGTCCAGTATTTCCAATATGTCCTATAATATCGCCAGCGCTTACAATATCGCCAGAAACGACTAAAACTTTAGACAAATGAGCGTAACAAGTAACCACCCCATTCGGATGTAAAATAGTAATCCCGTTGCCATAAACGCTATTAAACCAACCCGCTCTTTGAACTGTTCCTCCGGCTGCGGCAACTATTGGTTTTCCACAATTATTCGCAATATCAACAGCGTTGTAAGGATGAAGTTCTTGCGTTATTTTGCCCTCGCAAGGAAATATAAAATAGGATTTAGCCAAAGGGGTTAGGGTTATGTTTGCGATTTTAACAGGCATTTCTCCATTTGGAATTATCACAACATCTCCAATGAAAATATCTTCTTCCGCGGATAAACCGTTAAAATCAACTATCTCGCTAACTTTTCCTTTGTATGTTTGAGCTATCGCGCTTAAAGTATCTCCTCCTTTGACAAAATGAATCGTTCCTGAAACTGGAAGAATAACCAATTTTTGTCCAACATTAAGAGTTGTTCCTTTGTTTAAATCATTGGCCCATAAAATTGTATTAAGAGAAATGCCAAAAGTTGCGGCAATAGAAGAAAGAGTGTCTTGCGGCTTTACTTCGTATTCAGTAATTTCATTTATTTTCCGCGCGCCTGCCTTTGTTCCAGCCTCTTCTAATATTGCTCCCAAAACCTTAGAAGTTATTGTAGTTGGAGACGAGATTCCTTTCAAGCTATTTCCTTGGACGATATTTATTTCTGGAGATTCTCGTAAAAAGTTTTTCGCGGATTCGGCAAATAGTTCTTGAGAAGGTATTTGGGTTAAATTTTTAGAATCAGGCTTAGAAAAAGAAAAATCCCTAGAATCAAGGGATTGCGAGAATGAATTTAGATTAAAGATTAAAATACCTAACAGAAAAATAGTTATAGTTGATTTTAAATAAAAAGAAGGCTTTTGGGAAAGCTCTTTTATTTTTGAGAAAATTTTTCTAAGAATAGAGTCTCCGTTACTTTTAAAAATATACATAAAAAAAAGATACGTTTGTCTCTACTGAAATATCGTACCCTGTTAAGAAACAAAGGTCAAGCAACTTTTCCACAAGCCCCTAATCAGCGAACAATGAACAATGAACAATAGAAGTCGGTCTTCCACGAGTACGCGGAAGATTGACTTCGGGTTTGAGGGAGAACAATGAATAATGAACAAGCTGGTCAAGCTCGGGTCTCGGACGCTTTTGTGTTAGAATATATTAATGAAATCAACTTCAATTAAATTAACCTCTGTGTCAAATATTAAAAATCTATTAAAAAAACACAATGCTATGCCGTCTAAAAGACTTGGACAAAATTTTTTAATAGATAATAGCGTGATTAAAAAGATTTTAAAACAAACCAAATTAACCGTGAAAGATGTTGTTCTGGAGATAGGGCCTGGGATTGGAACTTTGACGCAAGCCATAGCGCCGAAAGTCAAAAAAATAATCGCGATAGAAAAAGACGCTAAAATAATAAAAATCCTACAAGAAACAACGCAAGATTTTCAAAATATCGAAATTATAAATGAAGATATATTAAATTTACTAAAGCGCGGCAACGATGAACAAGTCGCGCGTTTTTACTCTTCCGCGCAAGTTTCAGGCAAGTCGCTTTCAACGAGATTAGCGGACAACGCGACCCGTTTAATTCATGCGAAGCCATTAAAAAATAATCTGTTAGTAAACTCTAATTACAAAGTGGTTGCTAACCTACCTTTCTATATAACTTCTCCTGTTATTAGAAAATTATTGGAAATAGAAAACAAGCCAAAAGAAATTATTTTAATAGTTCAGAAAGAAGTCGCTCAAAGAATTTGCGCCAGTCCTCCTAAAACAAACCTCTTAGCTATTTCCGTTCAATTTTACGCTCAACCTAAAATTGTCTCTTATGTTTCGAAAAAATCTTTTTTCCCTATCCCAAAAGTTGATAGCGCCATAATCCACTTAAGGCCCAAAAAACAAAACCTAAAAATAGATAAGAATAAATTCTTTAAAATTGTTAAAGCCGGTTTCAGGCATCCCAGAAAACAGCTCATTAACAACCTGTTAAAAGAATTAGAATTTCCGAATAAAAAGCTAAACAGAGAAAAAATTATTTCCTTGCTCGCTAAACAAAAGATTTTAGCGACCCAAAGACCTGAAACTTTAAGTCTTAAAAATTGGATTGAATTAACTAAAGTGTTATAATAATTTAATAATTTAAATCAATGCGTAGAAAAATTTTAAAGATTTTTTCTATTTCTTTTTTGACGTTAACCGTATTCTTTTTGCTTTACTCCGCTTGCGCCGCAGAAAAAGATTTAGAAGTAAATTATCCTGAAGTTTTAGGAACCAAGCCTACAACGGCAATTCCTGAATACGTAAAATATATTTTTACTTTTTCTATCTTGGTTGTTGGATTGGTAGCTTTTGGCTCTTTGGTTTTAGGAGGAATGCGTTATCTTTCTTCGGCAGGCGATCCTTCTAAAATGCGCGACGCGCGCGAGCAAATCTTGTCCGCTGTTTTAGGAATAATTATCTTACTGTCTTCTTATCTAATTTTATACAACATCAATCCTTATTTAATAAATATAGAAATTACTCCGTTGGGGGAAATAGAGGAACCAGAGAAACCACCTCCGTTTGAAATAGAAAATGAAAAAGTTTCTTTAATACTTGAAGAATTACCCCTAGGCCAAGCGATGAAAAACGGGGTATGGGAAGAAGCAAAGACTAAAGCCCTTGAAAAGTTTATTAAAAACTTTGAAGATTTTTTAAACAAAGAAATTAAAGTTGAAGACTCTGAATTGAATAATACTACTTTTAAAAAAATTTCTGACTTAAATAAATACCTAACAACTGTTACAGACGCCTGTCATTGCGCTAACTTGCTTGATTTTTGCACTAAGCCTGGAAGCGGTTCTAGGCCGGTTGGTTGTAAGGGAGATGTGTGCCAAACAGACCAAGGCAACGGCATAGAAGAAGATTCTCCCAGAGCTAAAATAAATAGGGCATTAGATATAAATAAAGATAAACTTAAAGAGCTTTTGGAATTTCGCAAACAATTTATTGAATACAAAAAATCTTTAAGAGAAAGATTGAGAAATTTCCAGGAAATAGAAGCTGGCATAATCTCTTGCAAGAGCCAAAACCAAGAGCTGATAAGCCAAAGAGAATATCTTGACGTTAAAGACGAGTTTGAGAAAGAAAAGAAAAAAGTAGTCACGATTAATAACTATCTAGATCTTGAGGAGCCTTTAAAACCTTTAGCGCCGCAAGACGACAAGCTTACTTTTTATTGTTCAAGCGGCGGAACTGTTTTTGACTACCCTTACAGTGTTGAAAACATAGAATTTGAACCTGAATATATCGCGGCTTCTGATATGCCTGAATTTGCAATAGAAAAAATTAGTTGTCCGTTTAAATTTAATGTGGGAGAAAATTTGGACAAACTGCGCGAATTCGCGATTATAGATATAGTCAAATTAGAAAGAATAATTCTTTTAATAGAAGAAATGACAAAAGAAATTCAAGAAATGGCTGAACTTGTTTCTCAATGCAATGACCAAGAATGCGAAGCTAAGTGCGGTTGCGTGCCTAATCCTTGTTATCATAACCCTCATCCTTTTTGCTCTCCCTTTTTTGAAAAAAGATGTTTGCAAGCAATTGGCGGTTGTCAAGGAACCGCTTGCCCTTCGGAAAAAATTAAAGAGAAATCAATTGAAATAAAAGAAACTGAAACAAAAATTTTTGAAACAATTGAAGAAATAAAGCTAATTTTCCCTGAAGTGTCTTTGCTTTTGACCGGCGAAGCCGAAAAGAGAGAATACAATGCCTATAATTTAAGCAATTTTAATATCTCTGTCGGAGTTTGCGATAACTATAGTTCGCCTAACGCGGATACTGGCTGGTTTTTATCAACTTGCGAGCAGGCTTTAGGCAATTTTGGGCCAAATAACCAATTAATTAGTGTTTGTAATCCCAGAGATTTTTTCTGTTGCTCTTCTTCCGAGCAAAGCAATCCCCCTAAATTCCCATCCGTTATAGGTAAAACCCCTGCCTATATCATTCCTCCTTCTCCCGAAAAAGACCTTGAGCCTTTGCCTTCAAAAGATAATTGCCCTGAAGGATGGCTCTGTTCTGGAAGCGTTACAAATTACAATCAATATGAAAATGACGCGTCAGAACCATTAAAACAATTAATTGCTTGTATGCGCCAAAAACTAGACATCCTGCAAGAACAAGAAGAATTAGAAGAAAATGAAATTATTGGAAAAATTATTTCTATTTCGGACAGCAAACTTTACGAAGGAACTTGTAGTTGGGAATCAGGCCCTAATACAGAAGGCGGATGCTCTTATCTTTTTGAAACAAAAAATGGTAAAAAAAGAATTTCGGCGCATTACGGAGGAACGGATTGTCGCCATCGGCACAAATCATACGCCATAGATATTGGTATTTCTGAAGATATTCAAAAGAAATATATTGATGAGATTATAGATATAGCTAAAGAATGTTCCCCTAACGCATACGTCTTAGACGAAATCACGAACGTACATATAGATATTGGTGAAATTTATGGCTGTGGCTCTACCGACCAATAATTAGTTATCAATAATCAGCTATCAATAATCAATGATTAAAAAACTTTACACCATAAAAAAGATACTTTTGCGTAACTATAAAAGCGTCTCTGCTGGGTTTTTGGTTTTGTTTCTTTTGTTCAATTTATTTGCCCCTTTCGCAATCGGTTTTGGGCAAAGGCAAATAGTTTCAGCTCAAGGTGTCGGCGCTTTTACGCCGCATTACCCCCAAAGATTAATCTATCTTGCCGAGGAAATCCAAGAAGCAGCCGCGCAATTAACCTATCTTAATAAAAAATTAGCAGGATTTATTGATAAATGTAATTGTAAATACGCAACATCGCAGGTTCACAGAGAAGACGAAGATCATTTTAAGGCAGGCGACCCTGAAGCTTTTGGAGAATGTTGCCCACATAGAGTAGAAATAGAAAAAACCCAAAACCAAATTATTATAAAAATTAATCAGCTTTCTTATTTAAAAAAATTAATCCAGAAAGAAATGGACTTCGGTTTGGACGCAGAGTTAAAAACTCTAAGAGAAAACGAAGCGCGTAAGTTAGAAGTCAACCTAAACAACCTTTTGGATTTTATTGACAAAGATTCTCTCGAAAATATTATCACCGCTGCCTTAGAAAACTCTGAAATAATAGACGACGATATGTATTCTGTTGAAAAAAAAGGCATAGCCGATTGGACAAAAGATTTAATTCTTGAATTTAAAATTTGCTTATTGGGAGAACAAAAACCGATTGAAATGAAATTTAATGTCGGCGTTGGAGTAGAAGATTTGGATTTGGGCGAATTAAAAATTGAGAAATTCGGACTTAATCTGCCTGAAACCATAAAATTGCCTGATATCGCTGATTTTGACGATTATGTTATTCCAGCTCCAGAAATTAACATAGATTTTCCAGCTGTGAATAAATTAGAAGATTTACATATAGATTCTATTACGCTTCAGCCTTCTTCTGTGGGAATTCCCGGAATCGCGCCCACGAGTTTTTCTTGCTCGCGAGTAGGTTCACAGGCAAAGCAAAATGTAGAAGAAGGAAAAGATGTCGATTACTATATTGACGTAAATTGGTATTTGCAAACATTTTCTTGGTTGTCTGAACAATGCCAAACAATACCAGAATTAAAAAATATCTCTCCCGCGACCGGAAACCAAGAAGCTCCTAATCCTTTCTGTTTTGACCAAAAAAATGTCCACAAAAGTATTATTAGCGCCTGCGATCAAGAGTGGCAAGATTACTTTGACTGCTTAGAAAGAGGCATGGGGACCTGCGCCAAGCCTGTTGCTTTTTGTCTTAATTTGGGTATGTCCAACACACTCGAAAGACACAAAGCATACCAAAGAGAATGCCTTAATTTAGGATTAGGGGGAAACTGTGTTCTTAATATAGAATGCGATATTGATGGCAATAATTGTTACGCGACAAATTACAATGCGGTTTTAAACGCTTTAAAAAGCAAATGTTTTGAATTAAAGCAAAATAGGCAACCAGAAGCGCCTGAACCTTGTAAGTTTCTACCGCTCTTTACTCAAGAGTTCAAAGAACCCGATCCCGATTACTTTAAAGACACGGCTTCTGTGCCAAGCCATATTGTTTCAGATAGTTCTGGCGTTAAAGTGGCAGCTAACTGTCCTGTTTCCGCGACCCCTCTCCCCAAATTAGAATTGCCAGATGTAATTATTCCTGATATTCAATTGCCTCAATTTAATTTTTCTCCATTTTTAAAAGTACATCTTCCTAATTTTGTCTTTGAAGACTTAATCACGCCCGACCTTGAGCTTTGCAATTTAGACAGATGCAAAAACCTTATTCCTGATATAATGGTAGACTTTATTTTCCCAATATTGCGTTTACCTGAAATTAAAATCCCAGAACTGCCAATTGAAATACCTGATTTACCTGAAGTTAAGCCCACTTTAGGAATAAGCAATCTTGAAATGCCGTCTATTCCAATCTCTTTGCCTGAATTTAATTTAACTGATTTTATCACCATAGAATTTGAACTGCCTCAAATAAACCTGCCTGGACCTAAAGTTACTTTGGAATTCGCTGGATTAAAGATTGATATGCTTAATGTTATTTTAGGATTAGTTCAATCTCTTTTAAGTCTTCCAACGGGCTGTTTATCTCTACAGGTTTTTGGGATTCCTCTAACAATTGCTTTCCCTGATTATTATTTTTACTGGCCTAGGTTTCCCGAATTTCCTGATTTGTGTAATAATGAATATATAAATATTAATAAATTTTGCGAAGAAATTAAAAAAGCTTTAGACTTCAACGCGTTTGACGAAATCGCTAAAATCCAGAGTTCCGTCAATCAGGCAACTCAAAATTTCCAAATTATTTTAGATGGAATCGCGGCTAAAATCGAAAGCACGATCACAACAGAAATTCAACAACAACTCGCCTCGATGCGAACAGAAATACAGAATAAAATAAATAGAAATATTCAATTCGCTACTTTAGAAAACGGAAAGATTAAAATTCCAGCTGTGTCTGTTCCTTTGAACGATATCGTCGTGCCAATGGAAATAATCAACGCGGAGTTGGGTAAAATTCCAGGCGAAATAGAAATTCCTTGGATGGCAGGCTTAGACGAAATCAAATTAGACAGACCTATTGTTCAAAAATTACCTTCTATTCCGCTAAGCAATTTAGGATATCAAAAACAAGTAATAATCAAAATTCCCGGTTTTCAAAAAGCATCTTTTAATTTTGACGTAGGGATGGCTGGATATCTTGGTTTTGAAGGAAAACCTCCTTTGGGCGGAAATCCTTATCCTATTGGTAAAATTAATGCCAATGTAGGCAAAATCACAAATGTTAACAACAATATATCTATTGCCGCTCAAAGCATAGTTGAAGTTTTAAAATAATACAAATATGCAAAGAAAAGAAAAAATAATTATCCTTTTTGTTATTTTT
>CAYXZK010000029.1:0-6533 GCA_964469955.1 uncultured Candidatus Saccharibacteria bacterium
AAAAACCGCTTTAAAGCGGTTTTTGGGTTATTGCTAATCACTGCTTAATAGTTATTAATTACCGTTACTGCTTAATGATTTAAACATAAGGTCTAAGGACTATTCTTCGGTCTAAGCCACTGCCAACGCTCTCTGCTGTAATGTCTTGCCTGTTCACCAATTCTAAATGAACTATCCTTCTTTCGTAGGCAGACATAGGCGTTAAAAATTTTTCCTCTTTAGAGGAAACAACTTGATCGGCCAAACGCCTAACTGATTCTCTTAAATACTCTATTTTCCTTTTCTTGTAATCATTAATGTCAAGATTTATATAATAATCTCCTTGAATTTCTTTTTTTAAAACCACCTTCAAGAGATGTTGGATTTCGTTCAAAGTTTGCCCATTTTGTCCAATTAAAAGCCTTGCTTCTTCGGTTCTTAAATTAATTGGAATAGTTTTCCCTTCTATTTCTAAAATTTCTGGCTCAATCTTTAAACTCGTTTTTTCAAAAAACTCTT
The DNA here is from genome assembly GCA_964469955.1 of uncultured Candidatus Saccharibacteria bacterium. Classification (GTDB taxonomy): domain Bacteria; phylum Patescibacteriota; class Minisyncoccia; order Minisyncoccales; family GWA2-38-27; genus CAYXZK01. Next base: position 499 of record CAYXZK010000029.1, read on the forward strand.
CGCATATTTTTTTTATTTTTTCTAAATCTTCTTTTTCCATAAATAACTACTGTTTACATTATTCAAACGCTCGTATTGTATTATAACTTTATTTTTGAGCGTTGCTAAAGTCGCTTTTTCTGAGTATAAAATATTGTTGCAAGATTGTAAAGAGAGTCGTGACAAGCCAGTATAAACCAATCGCAGAAGGAAGGTTAAGCAAAATGAATACAGTAAACCCGGGTAGAAAATATTGCATCTGTTTTTGCATTACCCTTGAAAAGTCAGACGACTTACCCGTATTAGGCATAGACTTTATTGAAGTCATTTTAACTTGAAAAAATTGACCTATTCCCGCCAAAACCGCTAAATAAATTGAAGGCTCTACTAAGTCTATTAAACCCAAAAAATAAGTATTAATTTCCGGACTCGAAACAAAAGAATATAAAAAGGTTAGCTCTTCAGAGCTAAGTCCGCCTTCAAATGTTTTAAAAACTAAAAAAAGAGCGATTAAAACAGGGAATTGAATTAAAAGAGGCAAGCATCCAGAAAATGGATTTGTCTTTTCTTTTTTATAAAGATCCATTGTTTCCTTAACTTGTTTTTCCTTGTCGTTTTTATATTTTTCTTGAATTAGTTTGATCTTAGGCTGGAGTTCCGAAAGGGCTTTTTGAGATTTTATTGTTTTTATCCCAAGAGGATAAAATAAAAATTTAATTAAAACAGTTAAAATAATTACAGCTATTCCAAAATCATGGCCCGGAACGTATTCATAAAATAAAATCAAAATATTGAATAACGGCTGATATAAAATAATGTTAAAGATATTAATAAAAAAAGACATAAGGTGGTTGCTGGTCATTGATCCCTGAAGCTGTTAACGGCTTCAGAGTGATTATTGATAACCGATTGTTTAGCATTAATTACTGATAAACGACAAATAATAAACGATCATTAGGGCAAGTCTATGCCACCCTTATGGAATGGATGGCATTTTAATATTCTCTTAATCCCTTTAAAAGAACCTTTAATAATCCCGAATTTTTTAATTGAGACATAAGAATATTCAGAACAACTGGGATAAAACCTACAATTATTCCCTAAGTTAGGCGAAATATAGTTTTGATAAAATTTAATAATTTTTAAAATAAATATTTTGAACATAACCCATAAATAAATATTTTTATTTTATTTTGTTTGGTTTTGTTTGTTCAGTTTACGATTTCGGCCCTTTGAAAAATTTTATCAATCGTTTTTGATAGTTGAGAAAAATCTTGCTTTTTTGAGCCGGGAATAACTAATATTATTACATCTAATCCTTTTTTAACATTAGAGAGTTTTAACTTAATCAATCCCCTTAATTGTCTTTTTATTTTATTCCTGTCTAAAGCTTTTTTAGAAAACTTTTTGCTCACAACAAACCCAAAACGACTTTCTTCTAAATCGTTTTCAATTATTTTTATAAATAGAAAATCCTCTTTATAAGCCTTTCCTTTTTTGAAAACTTTTTCAAAGTCCTTGGTTTTTCTAAGCCGATTCTCTTTAGCTAACATAGTTTATGCGAGCAATTAAAACCTGTGAAACAGATTTAATAGTTTAAAAACATAACAATTAATTATTAATCACTTATTATTAATAATAAGTGATTAATTTGGCTTTTAAACCGTTAGTTGTTTTCTTTTTTTTCTTCTTCTTTCAGACAAAACCTTTCTTCCTGTTTTTGTGCTCATTCTCTCTCTAAAACCATGCGCTTTTTTTCTTTTTCTTTTTTTGGGTTGATAAGTAATGCTCATAATATTTTAATATAATAATAATATAATAATACTTTAACATAATTTACTCACGCAAACAAGAAGCGATTTAGAAGAAGTTGTTTTTAAATATTAAAATGCTAAAATGATTTGCACATATTATACACAGGTTGTTAACAAAATTCAGTTTTGTGCTGTTATTTTTTAAAATTTTAGATATGTTATAATTTATCCAGTACTTAATCTTTCTTATTATTTGTAAATAAGATATTAATTTTTATAAAATTAATACAACTATGACAAACGAAGAGCTTTGGCAAACAGTCCTTGCCCAAATACAATTAAATATCTCTCAAGCTAGTTTCTCTACCTGGTTTAAGGAGACTGAAGTTGTTTCCCAAAAAGACACAAAAATTGTTGTCGCAGTTCCAAATTCCTTTGTTAAAGAATGGCTAGAAAATAAATATAATAAACATATTTTTAAAATTATTTACAATATTGATAAAAATATTAAAGAGATTGATTATATTGTTAATAAAAAAAATTCAAAGATTTTTAAAAAAGAGCCTATTTATTCTATTCCGTTAGAGGAAGACGATCAGCTTAAATTTAAAGAATTTAAAATTAACAAGGACACTAACCTTAATCCTCGTTATATGTTTGATTCTTTTGTTGTTGGGTCTTTTAATGAGTTGCCTTATGCGGCTGCTTATGCCACGGCAAAAGATCCTGGAATTGTTTACAACCCTCTTTTTATATACGGCGGAGTAGGTTTAGGTAAAACCCATCTCTTACAAGCAATCGGTAATGAGGTTGTAAAAAATTTTCAAAATAAAAAAGTAAAATACATCCCGTCTGAAACATTTACATCTGAAGTTGTTTCGGGCATCAAGAATCATAATATAGAATTATTTAAAGAAAAATATAAAGAAATTGACGTGTTAATTATTGACGATATCCAATTTTTAGCAGGCAAGGAAAAAACCCAAGAAGAGTTTTTTAATCTTTTTAATGTTTTGTATGAAAAAAATAAACAAATCATACTTTCCTCGGATCGTCCGCCAAAATCTATAATATCTTTAGCGGAAAGATTAAGGTCAAGGTTTGAGGGCGGAATGACAGCGGATATTAGTATGCCTGATATTGAAACAAGAATAGCTATTTTAAAAACAAAAGCGCAGGAAAAAAAATCTGATTTTTCTGACGAAGTTTATGAATACATAGCTTCTGTTGTTCAAAAAAACATCAGAGAATTAGAAGGAGCTTTAAATAGTTTAATTTTTTATAGGAAAGTAAATAAAAGAGAATTAGATATTAATATAGTTAAAACTCTTTTAAAAAATCTTCTTTTTTCTCCAACTAAAATAATCACTCCTAAAAAAATAATCCAAACAGTCGCAACATTTTACGATCTAAAAGAAAAAGATTTGATAGCTGTATCAAGGAAAAAAGAAATTGTTAAGCCGCGTCAAATAGCAATGTATTTATTAAGACAAGAACTAAAAAATTCTTTTCCTTTTATTGGTAAAAAACTAGGCGGAAAAGACCACACTACAGCAATTCATTCGTATAAAAAAATACTGAAAAATATTGAAAAAGACAAAAAATTAGAAGAAGAAATTTGTTTAATTAAAGAACAATTAATTAATCAATGTTAAAAAATATATTTTAAAAATGTGGATAAGTTGAGGATTAGTTGTTGAATAACAATAGATAAATACTTAATAAAATAAAATTAAAAATAATCCACATTTTATTAATATGTTTTATAGACACAAATTCCACGTTCTATCCCCACTTTAAATAAGATTAAAAATATACTTTTGCACAATCCTAATAACAACAATAATAATTTAAATTATTAATTATTATTTATTAAATATTAAATTTTATGAAATTAACAATCTTACAAGAAAAATTAAAAAAGGGTTTAAATATTATTGAAAAGATTTCTCCAAAATCCCTAACGCTTCCTATTTTAAGTAATGTTTTAGTTTCAACTGAAAAAAATTTTTTAAATTTAAGCGCTACAGATTTAGAAATTGGGATAAATTTATGGATATTAACAAAAATAGAAAAACAAGGACAAATCGCTGTTCCTTCTAAGTTATTTTCTAATTTCGTTAACCTTCTTCCGAATGAAAGAATCGATATTCAGCAAGAGGAAAATAGTTTAAATATTAAATGTAAGAATTATAAAACAAAAATAAAAGGATTTAGCGCGGAAGAGTTTCCTATTATACCCAAAATTATAGACGGCGAGTTTATAGTAATTAATAGTCTTTTATTCTGTAACGCTATTAATCGTGTTGTTGATATCGCGGTTCCTTCTACAACTAAACCCGAAATATCAGGAGTTTATTTTTTGTTTCAAAAAAACCTAATTACAATTGTCGCAACAGATAGTTTTAGGTTAGGAGAAAAAAGAATATTTTTAAAAAACGCTTTCTCTTTAAAAAATGACTATGCTTTAATTATTCCCCAGAAAGCGGCTAAAGAGATTGTGAATATCTTGGAAGAGAAAAATAAAGATTTAAAAATTTATTTCTCGCCCAATCAAATTATGTTTGAAACTTTTATGGAAGAGACTAATCATCCCGAAACACGGATTACCTCAAGAATTATTGAAGGCGAATACCCTAATTATAAAGAAATAATACCTCAAAAATTCACAACATCTGTTGTTTTTAATAAAAATGAATTATTAAATCAAATTAAAAGCGCAGCTCTTTTTTCTGGAAGAATAAACGAAATAAAAATAAAAATCCAACCAAAGGAAAAAAATATTGAAATATCAAGCGAAAGTCCTGAGACAGGAAGTTATAGCTCTTCTATCTCTGGCGAAATAAAAGGAAAGGAAATAGAGGTTTCGTTTAATTATAGATTTTTGTTAGACGGAATTTTAAATATAAAGAGTTCGGAAGTTCTTTTTGAATTAAACCAAGATGAGAAAAACGAAGATGTCGGGCCAGGAGTATTAAGGCCAGTTGGGGATAATAGTTATCTATATGTTGTTATGCCAATCAAAACAAATTTAAACTCTGAATAATCTCCGCAGATTTAAACAAGTAATTGGTTTAGATTTTTTAAAAAAATAATTTATTAATTATTACAAATCAATAAAGCCGCCGAATAGGCGGTTTTATCTTGACAAAATTAAATAATGTAATATAATATAAATATAAAAATAATAGCAAATTAACAACTAAATAGGAGGAGAAAATGAGAAAAATAGGGGTAAAGATAGTTTTAATTTTAACCTCGCTTTTAGTGGGGTTAGTAGGGTTGATTGGGTTAATTCTACTGGTATCGGGAAACTGGATCTCCGGTGGAATATGTTTCAGTGTTTTTGTTTTAATATTCATTATTTTTGGCTTAGGTGGGCTAAAAACCGCTCATCATGAAGAACGGTTTGTTATAGAGTTTTTGGGTAGATTCTTTAAAATAAAAGGACCCGGACTCTTTTGGATATGCCCTTTCGTTATGAAGGTAAGGGCAGTTGTTTCTCTCTGGGAAATGTCCTTAAAACTATTCGAGGAACCGGTCAAGATTGATTTCAAAGACGGTTCCGCTATTCCTAAAGGAGTTGAGGCTTTTATGAAAATAAAAAGCCCTGATAATAAATACATAGTGTTAGGGGAATCACAAGAAGGGGAAGAAGGGAAAAAGTTTTCAGGCGTGTTTCGCGCTATTTATTTTGTGGATAATTGGCGTGAGAAAACAACGGAACTATTAGAGAATGCTGTAAGGAGTTACCTGGCGACCCTCACAATTGATGAAGCCCTGCCTCAAAGGAGAGGCGGTTACGACTTGTTGACCCAAAATAAAATTCCGGGTCAAGAGAAAAAAAGAATTAAAAAGACTTTAGAGGGTTGGGGATTAGACCTTTTAAGGGTAGCGGTAACAGATTTTGACCTGGATACTGAAGTTGTTCAGGCGCGTCAGGAAGTCCAAAAAAGACTTCGTCAAACCGAAGTAGCTGAATTCGAGAAGATAGTTAGATCTAAAGAAACAATCGGTTCTTTGGTTCAAATGATTTCAGAGAGTACTGGAAGAGAATACAAAGATATTCAAAATGAAATTAACGAAAATCCAGAGTTTAGAAAAGAATTAACAGATTTTGCAAAAGACATGATATCTAGAAGCACAAGTTTAAATAAAGGAGCCTTGACAGATATCAGAGTTTCTGGGGCTCAAGGAATAGAGAAAGGGCTTCTGGAGATTATCTCTTTATGGAAGAATAGCATTGGCGGTGGCGGGCAAGTGTCTCCGCCGAGAAAGGAGGAAGAATAAAAACAAAAGGGG
>CAYXZK010000030.1:0-8607 GCA_964469955.1 uncultured Candidatus Saccharibacteria bacterium
ATAACGAGATAAGGAGGGTTGTCAGAATGGCTATTGAGCTGGTCCCGAAAACCAGTGGGAGCAATCCCTTGCAGGTTCGAGTCCTGCACCCTCCGCCAGTTAGGAAATATCTTTTAAAAAAATGAAAATAGGATATCCATGTATAAATAGGACAATCGGCTGTACGTCAAACAGAACATTCAGATTGGCATCTTACAGCGAAGAAAGACTGATTAATACAATTCAGCTTAATCTTGATTGTCTAAACAAAACTCTAAAATTTAATGTTAAGCATAATTTATTATTTTTCAGAATTGGTAGTTCATTAGTTCCCTTTGCATCTCATCCTGTTTGTAAATTCGATTGGAAAAAACATTTTGAAAGCCAATTTAATGAGATTGGAAATTATTTAAAAAAACATAGTTTTAGGATAAGCATGCATCCTAATCAATTTGTTCTTATAAATTCCCAGAAAAAAGATATAATAAACAAAAGCGTTAAAGAGATTGAATACCACTGCGATATTTTAGATTTATTAGGATTAGATCAATCAGCTAAAATTCAGATACATGTCGGAGGGGTTTATGGCGACAAAGAATCAGCGCTTAAAAGATTTATAAATGTTTACAAAAAACTATCTCCAAGGATAAAGAAAAGAATCGCCATAGAGAATGATCATTTAAGCTATAGTTTAAAAGACTGTTTGTATGTTTCTGAAAAAACTGGTATTCCTATTATTTTTGATTTTTTTCATCATGAATGTTTAAATAATGGGGAGGATTACAGGATTGCTTTAATTCAAGCAATCAAAACATGGAATAAGAAAGACGGCAAATTGATGGCGGATTACAGTATTCAGAAAGTCGGTTCGCCAAAAGGAAGTCATGCGGAAAGCATTGACGTTGCTAAATTTAAAAAATTTATAAAAAATATTGAAAAAATTGATTTTGATTTAATGCTGGAAATAAAAGATAAAGAAAAATCAGCCTTAAAAGCAATAAAATGGCTAAAAACAAAAGAATAATCAAGGTTAGCGATAAAATGCAAAAAGAATACAGATATGAACTGACTAAGCCGATTGGAAAAGTTTTTAATCTTGATTTTAAGCCTGAACTGACACCAAAACAAATGCTTAGCCTTGGCGTATTCGGCGGCAGATACTTGCGTGATTGCCGAAATGAATTTCCAAGAGATTGGTTTGACAAAGCCAAACTTCATCCAGAAGGAAAACCCGCAAACAGCCCTAAGCTCAATTTTTTTGGAGTAAACGCAAGCCAACCGCTGTCAGTTTGGTTAAAAAAGGGTTGGATTCATCCAGACGATCCCAGAGGTTGGTTTCAATGGTATTGCCGTTATTTTATGGGAAGAAGACACGAAGACGACCAAAGACAGATTAGAAGATGGAAAGGGATTAAACGGCATATTGTCCAGATAAAAAATAATTGTTTACCAAAAGATTGGAATTGCCGAATAAAACAACGGCAAGCAGTATTACATTGGGCCTATGATAGTAGGAAGATATAAAAAATTTGTTTTTTAAAAAACATACGCTAGTTTACGTTTTCAGCATTTTATGCCAGAAAATGTCAGTTAATTTTGATTTCTAGTTTAAATTTTACGTCTTGTGGTAGAATATAATAAAGAAGATTTCGGAAGCTTTTTAAGGAATCAAAAAACTTAGAGTAAAAAATAACAAAAACTGATTAAATATGGCTAAAATAAAAATAACACTTGCTCAAATATCTGCCCAAGAAGATCTCTTGGAAATTAAAGATATTATTCAAAAAAGAAAAAGCTCTGATTTAATAATTTTTCCAGAAGCAGTTCTTAAAATTAATTCCTCGGAGACTATAAAAGAATTGCAAGGTTTAGTAAAACAACATTCTACCGCCATTGTAATCGGAGTTCTTCAAAAACAGAAAGAGAAAATATGTAATTTTGCTTATTATATCTCTCCTGATAAGATAGTAAGTTATCAAAAGGTTCATGTGCATTGGACTGAAAAATGCAATCCTGGGAAAAAATTTGAAGTCATTAAAACCCCTTTTGGGAAAATAGGATTATTGATTTGCTTTGATGCTGCATTTCAAGAAGCCGGAAGAATATTAGCTTTAATGGGTGTTGAGATAATAGTTATTATTAACGCAATTCCTTCTCACTTCCCTTCTAAGATTGTTTCGCTTCGTTCGCAAGCTATTGCGCTAAACAATCAAGTTTTTGTTATTGACTGTTATAAATCTGGGAAAGAGTTTAGGGGTCACGGAGCAATATTCAGTCCGTCTGGTCAAAAAATTGTTCAAATAAAGAAACACCAATTAAGCGCTACAAAAACTATAGACTTAAAGGAGATTGAAGAGTGGAGAAAAAAAGAAAAAATCTTTTCTAATCGTAAACCAAAACTTTATAAAATTATCGCGACTGAAGATAAAAACTTCTAAAAGGTCAATAACTAAAAATAAATCAAATTGAATTATATTTTTTAAAGTATATTTTTCATAGCCGATAATAATTAATATAATAATTAAAATTTATGAATAAAAACAATCTTATTCTAAAAATTTTAGCAATAGCGGGATATGTGGCCATGATAACGGTCAATTATCTTGCTAATGCTTTGCCTATTGGAGGGGTAACCACTGGCGAGGCTTCTAGCGCTTACGCCAATCTCTTTACTCCAGCTGGTATTACTTTTTCTATATGGGGAATTATTTATTTTTTACTTTTAGGATATACTCTCTACCAATTTGGCTTAGGGCAAAAAAAATCAGAACCGAAGCGGGAAAAAACTTTTGCCATAATTAACAAATATTTTTTTATCACTTCGCTTGCTAATATCTGTTGGATTTTCGCTTGGCATTATGGGATTATCTGGTTGTCGGTTATCGTTATGCTTGCTCTGCTTTTCTTTCTCATTAAGATTGCTAATGCGGTAAATAAAGAACATTACTCTTTAGCGGACACTATATTCATTCGTTTGCCATTTAGCCTTTATTTTGGGTGGATTACAGTAGCAACGATTGCCAATATTACGGTTTTTCTCGTCAGCATTGGCTGGAATGGATTTGGTATTGCGGATGCTGTTTGGACGATGATTATTCTATTCGTTGGCGCTAGCATTGGAATCTTGCGGATGCTCAAAGACAAAAATATTTTTTATGGAACGGTTTTGGTCTGGGCATACGGCGGAATATGGTTAAAGCATGCGTCAGCCAGTGGATTTAGCGGGGAGTATCTTGGCATTATCACAACGACCATTATTTGTATTGCTCTCTTTTTGGGAACCATAGGATACTTAGGCCATAAACAGCTTTTTGTAAAAAAATTAAACAATTTATAAGATATATGTTCATAAAACTTTATCTTATCGCCTTACCTGTATTTTTTGCCATTGATATGGTTTGGCTCGGATTGGTAGCCAAAAGTTTTTATAAAAACCAAATTGGTTTTTTGATGACGCCAAATATAAATTGGCTGGCGGCAATTATTTTTTATCTTTTGTTTGTTGTTGGGCTAGTGTTTTTTGTTATTGTGCCTGCGGTTGAGAAGGTCTCATGGACGCATGCTCTCTTTTTCGGCTTGCTTTTTGGGCTTATTGCCTATGCCACCTACGACCTTACTAATCTTGCCACGCTTAAAGACTGGCCGCTTTTAGTTACGATTATTGATCTCGCGTGGGGTGCGACGCTTGGGGCTCTTGTTTCGGTTATAACCTATTTTATTGCTGGTAGAGTGTAGTAAATAACCCCTACTTTTATACTTTTTCTTTACATAAAGCTCGTAGTTCTTGCTGTTTTTAGTGAAACAATTTTATTGCGGTGAATATGGTTGATCCTACTATTTTATTAAATCATAGAAACGCTACGGATAAAAACGAGTTAAACGCAATTCTAAAAATGTTTTATTCTAAATTAATTACTAATAATCATCTGTTGTTAACCACTGATCACTAATTACTAATCACTGATCGATTATTATCACTAATCACTAATCAATGATCGATGATCACTGATCAATGATCACTAATCAATGATCAATTATCACTGATCGATGATCACTGATCAATGATAATTGACTACTAACCAAAACAATATGAAAAATATTATTAAAATAAGAGCAATTCTCTCATCTTTACTTTTAATTACATTTTTTATTGTCTTTTTGACGGGTATGGCTTTGTGTTTTTCTCCATCAGGTAAAATTGCCAAAACAACGAATTGGAGCGTTTTTGACTTTGACAAATGGCAATTAGAGAGTATTCATACCTTTTTCGGAATAATTATGTCTGTTTTAGTAATAATTCATTTAATTATAAACTACAGATTATTTCTAAACGAGATTAAAGCATTGTTTAAAAATAATATATAAATTGGTTGCTTGCTATTAAAATGTTGTAATGGAAGAGCCCGTTTTTACAAGATGCGTGAGTAAAAACGGGCTTTTTTCAGGGCAATTCAAAAACAAATTGTTGAGAAATCGCGGTTGCGATTTTCTCAAACGAGACTGGTTTTGCGAGTAAAGCTTCAATAGAAATGATACTTTCCACCTGCGACTCCCAAACTATGCTTCCATCTCTGACTTGCCAAATTTGGATAGAAGCTCTCATCTTAGCTTGTTGGGAGTTAATGAGACGCAAACTGAAAACACTAAAGCGCGTGTTCGCGGTTTGCGTGAAGCTAGTGAGACGCAGATGCAAGAAATAATCTACGCCTATGGCAGTCCCTATTTTTTGTAAACTCTGTTTTTCTAAAATGCCTCCAATCAGATGATTTTTTATCATTTCGACATAAGGTTCTGCGAGACCGGCTTTGTTTATCAAACTCATGCATTCATTTGGAGAAACAACTTTAATCTCTTTTTTTCGTTTTAGGGTTTCGTATAATACTTTGAGCAGGATCCACTTATCTTGCTCTAAACCGTAAGAGGAGCCGGGGGCAATAAAACCTATTCTTGAGTTTTTTGATTTAAAGTCATTAGCATTGTATGGAATGCTTGGGAAAAAATTTTTTTGTTTTAGAGTACCAGCACATCCTGTTGTCGCGTAAAGCGCTGCCAGCATCACTAATATTTTAGCCACCAAGAACTTAGTCGTTCTCATATTTCCCTCCTTTCGTATTTTTTATGTTTTTGTTAAAATTTTAAAAGAACCAAAAGATTGTCTTTTTTATATTCTCTTAGCGTAATTTTGTTAATTAAAAATGGACAGAAAAATTAAAATGTGTATGATATATATAATTAATACTTTTTTGGAAGTTTTAATTTTTTATTAAAAGGCAATGTTTAAATATATATGTTTAAATTCTTAAAAAAGGAGAAAGAACCACGCAATTTAAAAGAGACTTTAAGTTATATTAAGGCTTTAGAGAAAAATATAGAGGGAATTGCGAAGGAACTAGAAATACTCAAAAAAGAATCTAAGTTTTCTGTTCAGAAAATAGGTATAGTTAGGTATAACCCTTTTTCCAGCGTGGGCAGTAATCAGAGCTTTTCAATCGCTTTGCTTGATTGGTACGACAATGGAATAATCATTACAAATTTATATTCTAAAGATGGTAGTAGGGTTTATGGCAAACCAGTCCAAAAAGGAAGTTCAGAATATTCTTTATCGCAAGAAGAGAAAAAAGCAATTGAGAAAGCAATGAAACCCAAAGTCGCTGATAAGCGCTAAATCATTTGCCGACAAACAAAAACCAGACCGTGGAAGTCGCTAAACCGTGGAAGCCAAACCGTGGAGTTCAAATTTCCACACTTCTTCCACGCTTTAATACTTAATACTTAATACTTAATACTAAGTGGCTATCTGTTGTTTGCTTACTAATATATATGCTTGATGAAAATAATCAAAAATTAGAATCTCGTCCTCCTGTAGTTGTTGTTTTGGGGCATGTTGATCATGGAAAATCGTCAATTTTGTCTACCATTAAAGATTTTAAAATTACTGAAAATGAATCTGGAGGAATTACGCAACACATTGGAGCTTATCAGATTGAACACCAAAATAAAAAAATTACATTCATTGATACTCCAGGACATGAAGCATTTTCCGCGATGAGATTAAGAGGAGCTCAAGTTGCAGATATCGCTATTTTGGTTGTTGCCGCGGAAGACGGAATTAAGAACCAAACAAAAGAAGCGATTTCCCATATTAAAAAAGCTCAAATTCCAATGATTGTCGCGATTAACAAAATAGATAAAATAGAAGCTAACGCTGAAAAAGTTAAAACAGAATTGTCTGCGCACGACGTTGTCGTAGAATCAATGGGAGGGAAAGTGCCTTGCGTAGAAACATCCGCGCTAACAGGCAAAGGCATTTCAGATCTTTTGGACTTAATCTTATTGGTTGCTGAAATTGAAGAATTAAAACAGGATAGATCTCAGCCAGCGCAAGGAGTGGTTATTGAATCATATTTAGACTCTTCTAGGGGGCCAACAGCTACTTTAATTCTAAGAAATGGGATTTTGAAAAAAGGAGATATTTTTGGAACCCAATCTTGTTGCGGCAAGGTTAAAGTTATAGAAAATTTTCAAGGAATTTCTATAAATACAGCTTCTTCTTCAACGCCTGCTGTTGTCTTAGGGTTTGAAGGAATACCTGGGGTTGGAGAGAAATTTATGGTTTTTCCCAATATGGTAATTGCGCAAAGCAATCTTGAAGAAAAAACTAAATCAACTCCTCGGGTTTTTAATATTGAACCAGATAAAAAAGTTTTGAATTTAATTCTAAAAGCTGATGTCTTGGGTTCTCTTGAAGCGATAAGAGAAGTATTAAAAGATCTCCCGCAGGATAAAGTCATTTTAAGAATTTTATTGGGAGAAGTTGGAGATATCGGCGAGTCAGATGTTAAAATAGCTGTTGGGGCAAAAGCAATAATTATTGGTTTTCGAGTGAAAACAAATCCGTCAGTCGAAAAATTAGCGCGGAGGGATGAAGTTAAGATTAAGGTTTTTGATATAATTTATGAATTAGCTCAAGCGGTTAGGCAGGCGTTAGAAAAAAGATTAGGATCCGAGACGATTAAAGAGAGCAAAGGCAAAATTAGAATTTTGGAAATTTTCCGCACGGAAAAAAATAGTCAAATTATCGGAGGAAAAATATTTGAAGGAGAAATTAAAAAGGGTTCTTCGGTTGAAATTTATCGTAACGAAGAAAGACTTGGCAAAGGTAAAATTACAGGTCTTCAGAAAGACAAAAAAAGCGTTGAAAAATTAGGCAAAGGCGCGGAATGCGGAATGCTTTATTCTGGAAACATACAGATTCAAGTAGATGATGTTTTGGAGGCTTACGTTGAAGAAAAAAGAAGAGTAGAACTATAATTTAACAATTAATTATCAATAATTAACATTAAGTAATTATTTATTATTTATTGGCATTGCTGTTGTTTTATGTCTGATCGTGTCCAAAGGGTTAATTCTTTAATAAAAACCGAATTAAGTAAAATTCTCGTTAGAGAAATTGATTTTTCTAAGAGTGTTTTAGTAACCATTACGCAAGCCCAAACTTCAAGTAACCTAATTCATGCCAATATATACGTGTCAGTAATTCCTGAAGGACGAACCGATGAAATTTTTAAGATTTTGAATAAAGAAATTTACGACATCCAACAAAGCCTAAATAAACGTTTGCAAATGAGACCGGTTCCTAAAATAAAATTCTTGAGAGAGAACAGAACAATTGAAGCCGCTAAAATCGAAAAGCTTTTAGAAGAGATAAAAGATGAAAATGGGTTTGATTAAAAAAGATTAAAAAATGTTATAATATTCTTTAAGAATAAAATACGCTTTTTATAACATTTTTTAAGATATGGCACGGTAGCCAAGAAGCAAGGCAGTGCTCTGCAAAAGCACTATACGTGGGTGCAATTCCCGCCCGTGCCTTAGATCTTTATAATTTTGCCGCGGTGCTGGAATTGGTTTACAGGACGGACTTAAAATCCGTTGAGATTTTTCTCATGTGGGTTCGAGTCCCACTCGCGGCACCGATTCATCCAAACCAAAAACCCTTCGTGATTTCACGAAGGGTTTTTGGTTATTCTAATTAAGTTTATTTCTGTTCGCGTTGATTCTTTAACTTTCCAAAACTTCTATATAAGCTTTTTGGGCTCCGAAATTTTTAGCTTCTAAATATTCTGGAAACCAAATATCAAGATGGTAATTGCTTTTTTTCCAACTCATTCTATCTTCTACAACAAAAATTTCATCGCCATATAATTCAGGTATTCTTATTCTTGTGCCAAAACCAAGCATATTGTTGGCTACGATCCCGTGTCTAACAGTAGAGCCAGAAGCAGTTATGAATGGAGTGTCATCTGTTTGCCAAGTAGTGCTTGAATAGGCAGTCATAATCATTTTTAGACGCATTGTTACTTGTGGTTCTGGGATAGAATGATTTAGGTTAGGCAAGAGACTATTTCCTTGAGCTACCGATAATCCTAAAACAGGCGAAATGTCAGAAAAAGATTCCGCTTCTGTTTTTTGGGTTTCTATAATTCCAAAAATCACTCCGCTGATTAAAACAATGACAATCGCGAAAATATTAAAAATATTTTCTTTTTTGCGCCAAAAGGCTTTGATTTTTTTAGGCAGACTAAGCAAACCAAAAGGTTTTAAGCTGATATCCATATTTATATTGTT
>CAYXZK010000031.1:0-35047 GCA_964469955.1 uncultured Candidatus Saccharibacteria bacterium
GGTTTTTCTAGTTGTTTAATTTTAATTTTGGATTCTTTTTTGGGGATATTTTATTAGAAATATAGTCTAATATAAAAATTACAACAATTGATGAAGCTATAACAATACTTTTTTGCGCGAAAGATTGCAATCTATAATTTTCTAAAACTTTATTTGCAATTATTACGGAAAAAAGAAAAGGTATTCCATAATAAAAAATAAACGAAAAAAACAAATTAATTTTATTTGATTTAAAAGATACAGAGATATAAGTTACTAAATTATAGACTTTTTTGAATAGGATATAAAATGGAGATATTAACAACAAACATATAAACATAAAGGGAACATATAAAATAATTCCTAAAAAATTAATGAATTCGCTCATAAGAAACAAATTAGCAAACAATATATTCAATGCTAGCTGTATGCCAAAAAACATAAAACTAGACCAACCCATTAAAAACAATACAACCAAATATACTGTTATACTTTTTTTTATGTTTTTTTTCATTTTTCAATTTTTATTTGTCTGTTTCTGTTCAATGTTGCAAACAACGCTTTTTCTTCTTCGGCATTAAAACTTGTTTCTTCCGCATCAGTTGCCTTAAAGGTTGCTTCTTATTTTTTATAATGATTTAAAATATTATCTCTTGGACGCACCAAAAAGTTAATTAGTCATTTTACTCTTCTTGAGGCGGTTTTTCTAGTTGTTTAATTTTAATTTTGGATTTGTTGTCCGTAATCTTCATCACATCTTTGTCCATTTTTCCAAATTCCTTGTAAGCCACGTTATAGCTATTAACGGCTGTACCAAGATGAGTGCCTAGTTTTTCTAAATATTCATTGTAGTTTGCCAAATGCTTACCCAAAATTTCTACTCTTTTTCTGATTTCTTTGGCAGACTCTTCAATTTGCAGCGCGCGCAAACCCTGTAAGATAGTCTGTAAATAAGCGTAAAAAGAAGTTGGAGAAACTATATGCACGTGTTTTTCTTTGATGGCATAATCAATTAAATCGCGTGTATTGCTTTTAACCGCTCCTATTTTATTTACCAATAAATCGTAATAAACAGCTTCAGCCGGAATAAACATAAAAGCAAAATCTAAAGTTTTTTCCTGCGGTCGAATATATTTAGCGGTTTCTTCAATTCTGTTTTTTAAATCTTGCCTAAACAATTTCTCTAATTCTTCTCTTTTGGCTAGATTATCTTCTTTAATGATACGGTTATAATTTTCTAAAGAAAATTTAGAATCAATCGGAATAATTTTAGAATTGCCTAAAAATATAACAGCATCAACTATTTGTCCGTCCTTAAATCTATACTGCATCTGATATTGGCTCGGGCTAAAAACATTTTTCAATAATTCTTCTAAATAATATTCGCCTAAAATTCCTCTTTGTTTCGGATTTTTTAAAATATTTTCTAAAGATTGGAGTTGTTCCGCGAAACCAACCACCTCTTGGTTGGTTTTGTTTAATTTTGTAAGCGTTGCGGTGATATCGCGGACGATTTTAACGCTTTCCCCAAATTGAGCTTGGATATTTTTATTTGATTCGGATAGCTTGTTGTTAATGGTTTGGTCAAGGTGATTAATCTGTTGTAGCATCAGAGATTGATTCTCGTTATCTGGCTTTTTATTCAATAGTTTCAACAATAAAAAAAACGCTCCTGTTAAACCGAGAACAACTAAAACTAATAAAGAGATAATTATTGGTTCCATTGCTATATAATAAAATATTTCTTCTAAAAATTGAAATTAATTTAAAATCTTAAATTTTAATTTAGTTAATAAATTATAGAAAAATTTTTTGTCAAATGATTATTTAAAAAATACTTCCGCGACAACAAAAGAGATATAAATTAGAAGTAAAACTATTCCCTCCTTTTTGTTGATTTTTTTATCACTTCTAACCGTTATAAAAAAGAATAAAGCTGAAAGAAAAAGAAAAATTCTGGCTATGGCAAAAGGTGAAAAATCAACTTCAATTGGACAAATTATAGCGACAATCCCCAAAACAAAACTTGCCGCGATGATAATAGAACCCATAAGATCGCCTAAAATAAACCAAGTTTTTTTCTTTCTCGCGGAAATAATCGCGAAATAAATTTCTGGAGACGCGTTCCCTAAAGCAACAATCAAAATTCCAAATAAAGGAAGAGTAAAACTTAAAGCCTCGGAAAAAACTTGCGCGCTTATTACTATTCCCTGTGAAGCCAATAAAAGCAAAGCTAAAGCAAATAAAATTCTGCCTATGTTTTTTAAAAAACTTTTAAAAGTTATCTTGTTTTTTTCTTTTTTCTGTTCTTCGTTTTGTTTAGTATAAACTTTTTTGAATCTCTCGCTTTTTGAAAAAAGCCAAAAAATATAAAAAATAAAAACAAAAAATAAAATTAAACCATCGCCCCTTCCGAGAACCCCATCAATAATTAAAACTAAAGGCAAAACAGCTATTACCACTGTAAACACAGCGCTGCTTTGAACCATTTTACTTTTAGCGGGTAAATTAACGCCTCCAATTAAAACCGCTAAAGCTACAGCTAAGGTTAAATCAATTATATTCCCTCCTACGATATCTCCGAAAGAAAGCTCTGGTATTCCCCGCACAGCAGAACTAATTCCTAAAAAAAGATTAGGAAATGAACCGGCCACAGCCATAATAAAAAAAGCAACCACGAATTCGCGCCAACCTAAAAATTTTGCTATTTTTATTAAGCTCTTAACAAGCCTAGAGCTTGACCAATATAATATCAAACAAGAGACTGCGAAAATTATTACATACAGCCAAATCATATAACAGAGTTATTTAGCATTTAGAGATGATTGTTCTTTGCTTGTTTATTATAACACACAAGAGAATATTAAAAAATTGTGGCCTCAAGGGGAATCGAACCCCTATTACCACTGTGAGAGAGTGGCGTCCTAAACCGTTAGACGATGAGGCCATACAATCATTTATCATTTATCATTTATCATTTATCATTGATTATTGATAATCGATCAGTTATTAGCGCTAATTGATTTTTAATTCTTCGTTTTTCCATGCTCTAACCTCTCGCACGACTTCTTCCATTTTCATTTCAGTAGAACCGTCAATTAAAATTAAATCATTTTCTCTTATTTCTTTTTGAAGAGCAATTTTAGCTTCTTCTACTCTGTTAAATTCAAAAATATTTTCTGGTTTCATCCCTTTTTCTTTAGCTCCTTGAGCTATAAAACGCGCCCTAGCGCCGATCGCAAAAAGTAAATCACTTTTCTCCGCAACTTTTTCTCCAATCGTTTGATGCGCCCCAAGAGTATATTTTCCAATTCCTAAAACATCACCCAACACAGCGATTTTTCTGCCTGCCACTGGCCCTTTAACGATATTCATAAACTCATTTGTTTCAAACATACCTAAAATTTCTAAAGCTTGAATCATAGAAAAAGGAGTCGCGTTTTCACTATCATCAAGAATTAAAGAATTTTTAATTCCTTTAATCAACTTCATTCTGCCCGGTAAAGACTCATAAGATTTTAATGTTTTAGATATTTCAATTAAATTTATCTTTTTAATAGCTCCAACGCAAATTCCAGCTAATACGCTATACAATACTTCCTTGCCAAAGAGCTTACCCAACCAAAAAGGAATTACGTTTTCTTTATGGTTTATTTTAAAATTTGTTCCTTCTAAATCAATATTAATATCTGTAATTTGAAAATCAGCTCCTAATTGGAAACCATAAGTTAAACAAGAAGCATTTGATTGATTTTTGACTTCCCTAACGGTTTCATCATCAAAGTTTAAAATTAAAAAACTTTGCTCCGGTAAAGCTTGAACAACTTTTTGAATTAAAACAGTTTGCTTTAATTCAGCCGAGAAAAAATCTTTATCTGGTAAAATTTCGCCCATATGGGTTGCTATAAAAATCGGCGATTTTGACTGCTGAAGTAAAAAAATAAATTTTTTTATAGAAGTTTTGTTTTCATTTAATTCGTTTTCAAAAATTAAGATTTCGTTTTTGTCTTTAACTAAGGGGAAATTATTATTAGAAATTTTTTTCACTTTAAAATGCGGTTTTAAAATTTGAAAAACCGCTTCTGCCGCCAAAGAAGATCCTTGTCCTGCGACAAAAATAATCTGCGGTCTTTTTTTTGAAAAAATAAATTTTTTAATAAAATTCATATTTTTAACGGTTAGAAGGTATTTCCCGGTAATCCATAATGTATTTTGCTAATTCTTGAAAGAGTGGCGCCGCGGAATATGTCGCTACTTTTGTCGTTGGATTGTCTAATTTTACCAAAACAACAATTTCTGGATTAAAAGCCGGAACAAATCCAGCGAAACTTTGCCAAGTTTTATCTGAATAACCTTTTTTATTTTCTCCCAAAGAAGAGAAAGGAACTTGAGACGTACCCGTCTTTCCAGCAACATAATAACCCGCTATTTTAGCTCTTGAGGTGTAAGGTCCGTTTTCAACTACGCTAACAAGCATAGCTGTTAATTGTGAAGCGCTTTTTTGGGAAATAATTTGAGGAGCCAGTGATTGTATTTCTTCTTTTTCGTCGTAATTATCTAATCCATTTAACGCGGGAGCTTTAATTACTTTATCATTTTGAACGATTTTTTCAACTATATAAGGCTTAATCAACTTACCTCCATTCGCGATAGCGCAGAAAGCTCTCGCAAATTGAATAGGCGTTATTTCAATGCCTTGTCCAAAAGAAGCAGTGGCAAAATTTATTTCATATCCATTTTTAAACTCTCTGTTCTCAGAAAAAATTTCTTCCTGTAAATCTATGCCGGTTGGCTTAAAAAAAGCGAACTTATCAATATACTCTAAAAAAGATTCATGCCCCAATTGCCTTTCGGCAAAAACAGCGCCTGTATTAATTGATTTTTCCAAGACTTGGGTCATTGTTTGTTCTCCAAATATATGATTATCGTAATTCAAGATAGAATAATTTCCAATCTCTACTTGGCCCGTATCAATGTAAAGAGTTTGAGGCGTTACTTTGCCTTGGTCCAATGCAGCCGCCATTGTAATTGCCTTAAAAATAGAACCAGGCTCAAAAACTTTTTGAATCGCGGAATTTTGAAAAATGTGAAAATCTTCAACTTCTGAATAATTATTAGGATCAAAATTAGGGAAATTCGCCATAGCTAAAATTTTTCCCGTATCAGGCTCCAAAACTATGATTTGCCCTTCTTCAATTTCCCAGTCTTCTTTCGCTTTCTCTAATAATCTCTCTGCCATAAACTGGATGTTATAATCAAGCGTTAAAAAAATATCAGCCCCTTCTACAGATTTTTTTGAAAAAAAACTATTAATTAAGCTTGTTTGTTGAAATTTTTCTTTTCCCTGTAAGACTTCGTCATAATATCCCTCTATGCCGTATTGGCCATAATTCTCACCACCCAAAAATCCGACAACTTGAGAAGCCATTTGTCCTTGTGGATATTTCCTAAAAGAAGCTTTCTCTAAATGAATCCCTTCTAAATTAGCTTGTTTTAAAGTCTCTTCTCGCGCGTCTGTTAAATCAACATCTATTCTTTCAAATAAACTATCTTTGTTAAGTTTTTCAAGAATTGTTTCTTCGTCTATCTCAAAAATTTCACAGAGCAAGCGCGCTGTTTTTTCCTTTTCTTGAATATTTCTAGGAGAAAGAAACAAATATTTAGCATTTACGTTAGTAGCTAAAATTTCTCCATTACTGAAAAAAATCTCTCCCCTTTCCCCCGTTAGCGCCCTAAAATTTTTTTGTTGCCCGCTCGCTAACGCTTTATAGAAATCACCTTTTATTATCTGAATATCAATTAGGCGACCTATAACAGCCGCCCACATAATAATTATGAGAATAAAAATTAGATTAATTCTATTTCTTTTCATTATTTAGAAATTTTAAGACTGAAGCGTTTTAAGAAAACTTGAGACGAGAAATATGTTTTATATTTAAAATTCTAATTTACTTTGTTACAACTTCGTTTTCAAAAACTCTAATATAATAAATTTTATCTGTCTTTTCAAGATTAGATTCCTCCAAAAAACCAAGCGCTTTGTCTAAGGAAGATGCATTAATTGAATTAATTTCAAGATTTTTGCTTTCTTCTAAAATTTCGCTCAATTTATTTTCTTGTGCTTGAATCAGATATTTAACCGAAATTTCTCGTTTTATTTGGAATATATAGAAAACTGAAAGCGAAAATATTAATAAAGCAAATAAAATTAAGAATGCCTTTAAACTAAAAGACGACTTTAAAGACATAACGCGTGAGAAGGTTCTTTGTTTTTTTAAATATGTTCTTCTACTCATTGTATTGAATTCCTGATTACTATTAATAATTTATTAATGGCCATTGACCACTTACGCCCTTAAAACCAATGAACGAAAATTATCAAATCTTCAGAGCCGCTCTTAGTTTAGAGCTGCGCGAACGCGGGTTTATTCTAATCTCTGCTTGTGTCGGTATTATCGGTTTTTTGGTTAAAATAACTAATTTCTCTTTTTCTTGTCTAAAAAAATTCTTAACAATCCTATCCTCTAATGAATGAAAAGAAATTATCGCTATCCTGCCTTTTGGAGCTAAGATTTCTATTGCTTGAGGCAAAACTTTATTTAAATTGTTTAGTTCGTCATTAACAGCTATTCTCAATGCTTGAAATGTTTGAGTAGCAAAATAAATTTTCTTGTGTCTAAATTTTAAAGGAATCGCTCTTTTAATGATTTCAACAAGTTCAAAGGTAGTTTTTATCAATTTAACTCCTCTTTCTTTTACAATTTCTTTACTAATTTTTTTTGCAAATTTTTCCTCTCCATATTCTCTTAAAATTCTTTCAATTTCAGATTCTTGCCAAGTATTAACAATTTGTGTTGCGCTTAACTCATTTGTTGGATTATAGCGCATATCCAATGATTCATCTTTGAGAAAAGAGAATCCTTTGTTTGAATTTTCTAAATGAAATGAAGACATCCCTAAATCAAACAAAATTCCATTTACTGGTCCAAACTTATATTTTTCAACGATCTTTTTTAAATTTATATATGAATCATTAACTAATATGATTCTATTTTCTAATCTATTATTTTTAATATGTAATCTGCTTTTGGCTATAATCTCAGGATCCCATTCTATGCCTAATATTTTTCCGTTAGGTTTAGTTTTGTTTAAAATAGCTAAGGTGTGTCCTAGTTCACTCACAGTAGCGTCAATAAAATTTTCATTCGTTTTAGGATCTAAGTATTGTAAAATTTCTTTTTGTAAAACAGGTTGATGCGTTCTGTCAAAAATTTCTTTATTTTGTGTTTTCATCAAGTTAATACTAAATTCCTAATTCCTCTAATTTCGAAACAAGTATATCCATTTCCTTTTCACTCTCTTTTTTATAAATCTCCCAATTTTTGTTATCCCAGATTTCTACTCTGTTTGATAATCCGAAAATTACCACATCTTTTTTTAAATCAGCATATTCTTTTAAATAATCTGGTATAAGCACCCTGCCAAGTTTATCTATATTAACTGACATTGCTCCTGCTAACTTAATTCTTACATACCTTCTCGCCTCATCTCTGCTGATTGAAAGCTCTGCCAATTTATCTGCTATTTTCTTCCATTCTTTTTCAGTATAAACAACCAAACATTTGTTTGTTTCTCTTGTTATAACAACTGTTTTTCCAAGCTCTTTTCTAAACTTAGACGGAAGAGCTAATCTCTTTTTTGTATCAATAGTGTGTTTATATTCGCCTGTTAAAAGCATAATAGCGTAAATAAGTTATTTTTGAGTTATCCCCCATTTAGATAAGTTTTCCCATAGTTATCCACAATCTCCCACTACACCTTATTTATACTCCACTTTAAGCACATAGTCAACACCTATTTATCCACAGAAAATAAGAATAAAAACCAAAAACCAGGCAAATACCTGGTTTTTGCTTATTTCTATCTAATTTTACTTGTTTAGAATTATTCGGGGTAATCTAATGGATAACCGTCTGGATAATAATCGTCATATGGATAATAATCGTCATATAAAGGCATTTGTTGGAATAAATCATTGAATTCTATAAAATCTGTTGGAGCTTCAATCGTAACCGGTTTATTGAAATCAGACAAACTTACATCAAGCTTAAAAATCAATTCGCCTGGCTCTTCTATCTCCAGCATTTTTTCATCTATTCTTTTTTCAAACTTAAGCCTGTGAAGATAATCATCGCTTTTACCGATCCAAACTTCAAAATCAATGCCCCCAATTTTTTCAAGAAAATCATCAATTCCTCCCCCGAGCGAATCTAATTCTTCCGAATCAAAGCTATTATTTTCATAAGAAAGCATTGTTTTAAAATATTCTGAAATGAATTCTTTAATAAATTCTTTCTTTAGCGTTAAGATATAATGATGCATACTTTGTCCTCCGATTTTCTCACTATCTAATTCCTGCTTAAAGGAATAGAATTTCTCTTGTCCAACAAGCTCCTTTATTTTTTCTTCAAATCTTTCTGATAATTCTGCCAACATTTCTATGTCAGCGTTTTCGCTGTTCGCAAGCTTTATCCATTTATCTTTAAGTTCAATTGGATTGATTCCAAACAACATTAACATAGACTGAATCTCGGGAATCATCGGAATAGTGTTTAATTTGAGATAAGAGTCTTGCGCCAGTGTTTTGGTTTGTCCATCAAAACTAATCTCCATTCCTTCTAACGCCATAGCGATATTAAAATCTGAACTTGCCTTCATATTTTCTTTGTCCCGCGCGTCAGAATCTCCTTTAGAAGCAAATGTTATTTTAACATTGCCTCCGCTGTTTTGGTCAGCAATAATCTCTAATTCCATCTTTACATCTGAATGCGCTGTTTTAACTTCTATCATCTTCTCAATCATTTTTTCTACATTCTTTTCAGGATTTTCACGGAAAGGGTTCCAAGAAGGATTCCATATTTTAGCGTCGAGAAGAATACCTGTTCCAATTAGTCCTACAACAACTGCGCCAATCGCGATTTTTGCGATAAGTCCTGTTGAGGTTTTGGTATGAACCGGAGGAACAAGCGAAGACCCAAAATCGTTCCCATAATTTTTATTTGTGTTTCTCATTTCGTCCATAGTATTTTTATATTTTGATTAAGCTTTAAATTTTTAAATATTTTTTTGGATTTTGTCGACCTTTTTAAACTATAATTATTAATTGATAATCAATTTAAATTCATTTGAATCAACCTTAACAGTATCTCCTCTATTGATTCTACCAGAAAGCAAAGCTTGCGCAAAAATATTTTCAACTTTATCTTGAATCACACGTTGCATTTCCCGCGCGCCAAAAACAGGATTATAGCTTAATTCAACTATTTTTTCTTTTAAATCTTCGGTAATGGTAAATTCAATTTCTTTCTTTTTTAGATTTTTCTTTAGTTTAGTCAACATAAGTTCAGCGATTGCCAAAAGGTTTTCTTTGCTTAAGGGACTAAAAACAACAACTTCATCAAAACGATTTATAAATTCTGGTCTAAATATCGCTTTTTCAAAAATATAATTTAAGAGTTTTTCTTTTACTTCTACCCATTTAGTTTCTTGTTCAAGAGCTTCTAAGATAATCTTGTAACCAGCGTTGCTGGTAGCGATAATTATTGTATTTTTAAAATCAATTTTTCGGCCCAACCCGTCTGTTAAATGCCCTTCGTCTAAAACCTGTAAAAATAAATTTATAATATCAGGATTAGCTTTTTCTAATTCGTCTAAAAGAACTAAGGAAAAAGGATTTTCCTTTACAGGCACGGTTAAAAGCCCTCTTTCTTCTTTAGAGCCGATAAATCTTGAAATATCTTTTATTTCTTGAAATTCTGACATATCCAACCTTATAATTCTTTCTTCTGAACCAAAATAAACATCAGCCAAAGCTTTAGCTGTTTCAGTTTTCCCGACTCCAGTAGGCCCTAAAAACAGAAATGCGCCCATAACTCCTTTTCTAACGCTAATATCAGACCTTGCTCTTCTTAAAGCAGTTGAGATGTTTTCAACCGCCTGGTTTTGATTGATTATTCTTTGATGAATCAATTTTTCCAAATTAAGTAAAACTTGTTTTTCTTCTTTTTCTATTTCGCCAACTGGTATTTCGGTCTTTTGAGTAATAATCTTGGCTATATGCTTTGGTAAAACTATTTTATCTTTATCCAAACTCGCGACATAAATAGCCGCTTCATATAGAATATCAACGGCTTTCTTGGGGAAAACAGAACTAGAAAGATAGCGTTTTGTTAAAGAAATTATTTCAGATAAAGCTTGATAGGAAATGAAAATCTTGTGTTTATTCTCAAGCTTAAAAGCCAAATGCCCTAAGATAGACAATGTTTCTTTTTCAGAAACTTCAGCCACTTCTACTTTTTGAAAAAGAGAAACAATGGAATTATTTTTCTCAATATTGGCATGCAGACCTTCATAAGTAGTGAGAGCAATAACCTGAAATCCAGAGAGTTGAAGATAAGGAGCTATAATTCCAGAAATATCAATTGTTCCTAATTTAGCTGTTTGTCCAATGTAGTTATGAAATCCGTCAATTACTAATATAATGTTGCTTGCTTTAGCGGCTTCATTGAAAATTTTATCTAAAATGGTTTCAAGGGTTTCAATGTTATCTATTTGAGCCAACAAAACCGGCATATCTATTTCCACCAACCTTTTATAATTATTCGCAGGCAAGCTTTTGCCTGAAGTAATTTTTTCCGTTAAGGCGTAAGTTATACTTTTCTTGCCTATGCCTGGTTGCCCGATAAGTAAAACATTATTGCCCTCATCGCGAGCCAGAATTCTTTCTATCATATCTATCTCTCGCTCATGACCGACAAGTCCGCTTTCTCCTTTATAGGCCGTTCTTTCAATGTCGTTTGAATATTTGTCTAAGGTTATGGTATAGCCTGTTGCCCATTTCTTGGCCACTGTTCTTATTTTAGATAAATTTTCATAATCCCAGAATCTTTTCCTTTTTTGGATTTGTTCTTCAATATCTTCAAACCACCAGACTAAATTATAGATATCTTCAGCTTTAAGCTTGTTTTGGATTAAGATTTCCTTAAAAAGCGGGTCATTTTTAGCAAGCGCGCTTAAAATATCGCCTATTTCTATCCTAAAATGACCTTTTGTTTGAGCTATTTGAAAAGCCTCTAAAATAGTATTTTCAAAATTCTTAGAAATTAGAGTGGAACTTTTTTGGGATACAGGCAAAGCTTTTATTTCATTTCTAACTATTTTTTTTAATTCCTCTGAACTTAAAAGGGACCTAATTAGAATAGATTTTAATTTTTTATTATTCTTTAGGACAAAATAAAAAAGATGGGTTGACGTAATTTCAACAGAACGCGCAGATCTTATTGCTTTAGCAATAGCTTTAGCTGATTCAAAACTTAAAAATTCCGCTAAATTATACTTTTCAGGATTTAAGATTGCTGTCTCAATACTTGTTTTTAGTTTCGGCTTTTTTATTTTCAGATTAAAAAAAGATTTTTTAAGAGTAAATGACACAAAAGAAACAAGTAAAACTAAGGTCAGGCCCAGAAAAAAACGATTGCTTTCTTCGGAGAAATTATCTCCTAAAAATCCGTATAGAAAAATTAGAGAAAAAGAAATTAATAAAATTAGAAGAAATAGTTTTAAAATCTTATCAAACCTAAATAATAATAATTTCTCCAATTTGATGGCTTGGTATATTTTTGCTTTTTTTAGATTAAAATTAAACATTTTGAAGATTTAAACTACAAGATAGAGTCCAAATAAAAATCCTGCCAATAATAAAAATGGCAGGAAAATCCAGATTAAAAGCAATAGCATTCCTGCAAAAAACACAAAAATTTCACTTAGTATTCCTAAAACGATTAAAACGCTTCTGAAAATAATCCCAATTCCTCTTGACATTATGTTGTTAAACACAAAGGCCTCAATCCATCTCATTGGCTGCCAACCCTTTCCGTAAGAATAATAGTGTTGATGCCAATACGAGAAAAAAGTTCTTAAAAGGAGTGGCAATGAAAAATAATTCAAGTTAAACAAAAGAAAATTTTTCCATACCTTCAAGAGGTTTTTAGGCATATCAAAAAAATGCCAAACTAAAAATTGTAAAAATATATTATAATTCATTAATCAATTCTTTAGCTAAAATAAGCTCCGAAAATATTATTTTATTATACCTTTTATTAAAACAAAAAACAAAAGCGTTAAACCCTAAAAAGTGGACGGTGCAGGGATCGAACCTGCGACCTCTTCGATGTGAACGAAGCGCTCTACCGCTGAGCCAACCGTCCGAAATTGCCACTTATTTTTATATATACTATAATAGATATAAATTCTTAAGTTGTAAAATGCTTTTTGAAATAAAATTATCTATCTTTGATTAGATAGCCGTCAAAATTTTGAAACGATATTGAATAAATATCGTTAATAAAATTTTGATGGGTAGATGGCAAAGATAAAAATTTTAAGCAAAAATCGCATTTTGTAATTCAAGGATATAATATGCAAATTTTCGAATTCCATTTTAACCCTAAGCTAAATAAAGACGAAATTCTCGATAGTTTTGTGTATGAACCTCAAAATATCTACGAGAAAAGATTAGGCAATTTGTATATAGTTGGAAAACTCCAAAATACTTTTTCTAAAAATTCTATTCAAGACAGGGATGCTGAAAACAAAAAAACAAACCTATTAAACGAATTAGCCAGATTAATTAAAAGAGAATATTATAATTCCCCTGTTAAAATTCCAGAACAAGCTCTTTCCAAGACATTAAAAAAAATAAATGAGTTTCTATCCGAAGAAATTAAAAAAGACAATGTTGGTTGGCTTGGAAACTTAAATTTCAGCGTTTTGTCGTTAAGAAGTTTTGACCTCTCTTTTACCAAAACAGGCAGTTTAAAGATTCTTTTAATTAGAAATAATGAAATAACTGACATTGGAAAAAGCTTGGAAATTCAAGAAATTAATCCTTACCCTCTAAAAATATTTTTTAATACTGTTTCCGGTAAATTAATAGAAAATGATATTCTAATTGTTTTAAGTAAAGAAATCTTTGAGTTTTTCTATGAACAAAAAATTTTATCTAAAATCGCGCGGACGACAAATTTAAACTACCCTAAATTAAAAGAAATTCTTCCCCACTCTCTTTTTGAAAAAGGTGAGGGTTCTAAAATTTCTGGAATTTGCTTATTGTCTATAGTAAAACAAGAAGTTTTGCGGCCCAAAGAAAATAAAAAAATTAAATTCCAAAAACAAGAAAAATTTTCATATTATGCCATTTTCGAGCCTGTTTTTATTTTTCTTAAAAAAATAAACCCTATAAACAGATTAATCTCGCTTAAAAAGATTAAGCCTAATCAAGAAAACTCAATTTACGCTAAAACATTTATTCCTTTCAGGCAAAAATTAGTTGGTTTTCTTTCTTTGCTAAAAAATAAAGCATTAAAGGTTCCAATAGGTTCAAAGCGCGAAAAGAATAAAAACATTTTAGAACAAGAAAATATTAAGTTAAAAAATCCAAAAATCGCGGAAGAATTTGTAAAAAAGAAATACAAAATAACGCCTGATATTGATAGAATTATCAAGTCTAGAGATGTAAAAAAGAGGTTTATTTTAATCTTCGTCTTTATTTTGCTTCTCTTCTTAGGGTTTCTAATATTCCAAAAAAGAAACAATAGACAAGATGAAAAAGTTAGCGTTTCTTTAGTAAAAATACAAGAAAAAGTTAATCAAGCTGAAAATTTTTTGATTATCGGAGAGGATAAAAACGCCAATTCTATCTTTATAGAGGCTTGGAAAGAAATCGCCCCTTTAAATGAAACGGAAAACGACTTGGAGCCAAAAGCTATTGAGTTAATCGCGATAATTAAAGACAATTTAGAAAATTTAAACAAATTAGAAAGAATTGAAAATCCAGAGCAAGGACTAAAAGAGGAATACGAAAAAGCTTTAAACGCCTTCTCTCTGCCAGACAATCTTATCCCTCCCGCAAATATAGATTTCAGTTTTGATTTAAGCGCTGAATATTTTTCAAATCTATATTTTTTAGACAAAAAGACTTGCCAGATAATTAAATACCCCTATTTAAGCAAGTCGCACTGGGGCTTACCTCAAATTTGGAAAGAGCCAGATGTTAATTGCTCTGAACCAAAATCATTTTTTGTTAACGGACCGATTTGGATTCTAAATAAAGACAACTCAATCAGCCGTTATTATTTAGGCGCTTTTGAAGAAAAAATTGAACTCACTCTTTTTCCTCTTGTCCAAAACATCAGTCAAATTAAATCTAAAATAGATTTGCCATATATTTATCTTTTAGAACCACCTAAAAAAAGAATTATAGTCATAGATGTAGAGGGAGAAATAATTAAACAGTTCCAAAGCGAAAAATTTGACGACTTAAAAGATTTTTCTATTTCAGACAACGGAAAAACAATCTACCTCTTAAACAGCACAGAGGTTTACAAAATAAATTTATAATCTTGTAAGGTCGCACCCTTGTAAATTTAAAAACAGAAAAAGGGTTAATTCTTTAGTAGAATTAACCCTTTTATACTAAGCCTCCTTTCTTTTTTAGGTTTTTCTTTAGTTTGTTTATTGCTCTTAGCTTTAAAACATTGGCTCTTTGCCTACTAATGCCAATACTAATAGCAATAAATTCAACAGTTTTGCCGCTTGAAAGCCCTTGTATAATTTCTCGTTCTTTTGGCTTCAAGGAAGAACAAGTAGCAATTTGAACATTATTTACCTCATCCTTCTCCAAAAGAACTTTTTCTGGGTCAGGATTTTTTTTGTCGGGTATAAAGTCAATAAAAGAATCATTAGAATTCCCTTCTTCTTTTCCATAAGGAGCATCTAAAGAATTTTTTATCTGTTGGTAGCAGGCTTTTCTAACAAAAGCCTTTAAATACCCCGATATAAAGAATTTAGCGTAAGTCGAGAACCTTAAGCCTTTCTCAACTTTAAATTTATCTATTGCCTTATAAAGGGATAAATTTCCCTCCTGTATAAGGTCAAAGATCTCCGCTGCATTTTTGTATCTCAAGGCGGTTTTCACCACCAAAAATAGGTTGTCTTTTACAATCCTCTCCCTAGCGATTAAGTCTCGGTTAAGTTGCTCTTTCGCCTCCTCGTCTCCTTTCTCGGCTTTTTCGGCAACCATTTTTCTGTTGCCATTTAAAACAAAACCGAATAAAGTTTTCTCCTCTTCTCGCGAAAGAAAAGGGATTTCTCTTATCTTGTTTAAATAAAGACTTAATTCCCTATTTTCATTTCTCATCTTTTTCACCTCCTTTTTGTTGATTTATTTTATTTATTTTTGTTGTCAAAAAACTAATAGGATTATAACAGAATACAAAAGATTGTCAAATTTTTTACTGAACCAACCTAACCGATCTTGCACAGTTCGTAAGTGTACACAGTTCGTAAGTATGCACACTTACGAACTGACATAATGCACACTTACGAACTGACATAAACTTACGAACTGACATAAACGAACTGACATAAATGAATTAGTATAAAAAAATGCCCTTGGATTTTAGGAACCCAAGGGCTTATATATACACAGGTGGTTTCAGGACCACCTGGAAAATTTTTATTGGTATTAATTATTAGCGCTCCAATTTGGAGTCTCAAGCGCAATTTGCGCCATTTACTAATAATCAATAACTTGTAAAGGGTCGCACCCTTACATTGCTGATATTTAAGAATTAACGATTTTGGCAGGTGTTTTCCTACCGCCATTTTTGCGTTAACATGTTATCAAAACCCAACACGCGAAAGTTTAAGCCAGAATAGGTATGGTTAATACCTGTCCTGGAAATATCAAGTTTGGATTTGATATGTCGTTCATTTCGACTATTTTAGAAATTAAATTTGAAACACTTGAAGATTTTGTTTTTATATTATTTTGACAGATTTTCCAAAGAGAGTCTCCCCTCTTTACCTTATAAGTTTTCGTTACAAGTTTTTTCGTTTTAGTTTCAGGTTTTTTGATATCTACAGATTTTATATCCCTTATAGGTTTCACTTTTATGTTTTCTGCAATTTCTACAGGTTTTATCTTTTGAGTTATTTTCTTTTCCTTAAATTTAAATCTCGGAATAGCTAAAGAAGCTATTTCAAAATTTAAGAATTCATTCTTTTCTGTCTCTATTTCTATTTCATTTGTTTTGATTGGAAGTTTAATAAAATTTGTTTCTGTTTTGGCTTTCTTAAAACCTGCTGGCAAAGACTTTTCTGCGCTTGCCAACAACGACGAACCTGAATCCTTCTTCTGTTTTTCCATTTTGGCTATTGTGTACCAAACTTCAGGATGTTTTAAGAAAATTTCGAAGTCTGCTAAGCTTTCAAAAATCAGAGAAGGGTCGGGATTAAAATTATCCTGTAGCTTAGTTTTTATTAAGCTATTTTCGTGCCCTATCCAACGAGTAACTTCCAATCCCTTTTTTTCCTTAAAAACTCCCCTTGCTTGAGCGTGCCAAACGCCCTTTTTCCCTCGAGACGGACCAACGACTATCTCGGCCTTAATACAGTTAGGATCATCCTTTATCACTAGAAAATTTCTAGCGACATTATGGCGACAAACAGCTGTCCATAATTTCTCTTCCAGGAAAATATTACCTTTTGTGTTATAAATTTCTCCAGCGCAAGCAACTTGGAGCGCTAGAGTCACAAATAATAATGTCTTTAGAATTCTTTGATTTTTCATTTCATTCCTCCTCTTTTACGATTAATCTTCCTGTTTCAATCATTTTTTCTATTAAGGAAGGCCTGTTTTTTAAACTTTTTTTAAGGCTTTTCTTTAAGTCTTCTATTCTTTTAAAATATAAAAGACTTCCTTTTTTGTTTTTATGCAAGGAAGCATATCTGCCTCTCTCGTCAAGAGGAGCAATATACCAATAATCCTTACCTTCGATCTTCACCGGAATACTTTTTTCCCTTTCTTCGCCATAGGTTTCTTTTCTTTCTCTTATTCTCAAGTCAAACAAAATCCAAGCTATAAAAAACAAAGCAAGAACCCCGAATAGAAGATTGAGGACTATCCACGGTAAAATGTTATTCTTTTCTCTTCGGTTTTTTTCTATTATTTTGCCTCTTATCACCTCTTTTAGATAATTTATGTCTTTTTTAATTTCGGCTTCAAGTTCTTTCAGTCCTTTTTCAATCTCATTTTTGAGTTTTTTTGTCTCTTTTTTGGTTTCGGTTTCAAGTTCCTTCAGTCCTTTTTCGAATTCTCCTTTAGTTTTATATATTAATCCCTGGCCAACATAAATAAAGCGACAGCCCATTTCTGGGTTCCATTCTAAAAGTTTATAACCCGGAACACCCAATTTTTGGGCAATCTTTTCCGGAGTATCGCCTTTTTTTACGACATAAACCTCGCTTCCTGTCCAATTCTTTTTAGGAACAAAAAAATTAATTGTTTTTCCGGGTTCAATCTCTCCCTCAACCCTGAAATCCACACCAATAATAGACCTAAGGTCTGAAATAGTGTCTCCTTTTTTAACGACATAAATCTTTTTTACGTAATAGATTTCGTCGCCTTCTGGCTGAATTTCTACTTGAGCAAAAGAATTCACCACAATTACTGTAACCAAAATACTTATCAGAACCAATCCTACTATATTTATCATTCTTCTCATTTTCTATCCTTCCTTTCTTCCAATTTGGAAATTATAAAATTATCTGCTCCTTCCTTGCCAATTTGACTATCCTTTTATTTTTTATTTCTTTATAGCATCTACCTCCTTTCAATCATTCAATTAATTTAATTAATATTTTATTGTCAAAGTTCTCTTAAAAAACAAGAAAACTCTTAATTTCTTAAGTAGCCTTGTTTTACATTATTTTGTCTTTTTTGTCAATAAAAAACCTGCGGAGATTAAATCTCCGCAGGTAATTTCTAAGCTTCTTTAATTTCTATAATCCTTACTTTAATTCAACTGTTCCACCCGCAGCTTCAAACTTCTTTTTAATTTCTTCGGCTTCTTCTTTCTTAACATTCTCTTTTACCATTTGCGCTCCGCTCGCAACAGCGTCAACTAAATCTTTAGCTTCTTTCAATCCCTTGTCAACAACATCTCTGACAACCTTAATTACTTCTATCTTCTTTTCACCAACTCCTGTTAATTCTATGTTAAAAACGCTTTTTTCTTCTTTTGCTTCAGCGCCTTCAGAAGAAACTGGCGCAGAGGCAACCGTAACAGGCGCTGCCGCGGAAACTCCGAATTTTTTCTCTAAAATTTTAACTAATTCCGCTAAATCTAAAACGGTCATCTTTTCTATTTCCTCTACAATAGATTTAAACTTTTTAGGAACTTCAATCTCTTTTTCTTTTATCTGCCCTGATTCATCTTTTTTAGATTCTTCTTTTATTTCTTCGACTTCTTCTTGGTTTTTTTCTTCTTTATTTTCTTCAGTCATATTTTAATGATAACGAGCAACAAACAATGAACAATTTAATAATTTATTATTGATCATTGGTTGTTGGTCATTGATTATTTATTATTGATAAATGATTAATAACTATGCTTTAGCTTTCGCCAAAACATTTAACAAACCTTTAATGTTCCCCTGCAAAACATTAGCTAACCCAGACATTGGACTTGAAATACTTCCGATAAATTTTGCCAAAAGCTCTATTCTTGAAGGTAATTTTGCTAAAGTTATAATTTCTTCAGCCCCTACAAATTGATTTCCAAAAAATCCTCCTAAAATTTTTAAATCTTGGTTTTCCTTTTTAAAATTATAGGCAATTTTAGCTGGAGCAATCTCTTCTTTAAAGCCAAAAATTAAACCAACCTGACCTTTTAATTCCTTAAATCCGATTTCTATTTTTTCCCCTTCAAAAGCTTTGGTAAGCAAGGTTTTTTTAGATACCTTCAGTAAACAATTATCTGCTTTTAGTTTCTCCCTTAAATTAAAAAGTTCTTCCGCTTTTATTTTTTCAATAGCGATAAAAACTATGGATTTTTGTTCAATGATTTTTTCTTTTAAACCTTTGAGGATTTCTTCTTTTTTCGTCCGTGTTAACGCCATAAATTTTGATTATTGATTTTTTATCTAAAAAATAAAATCTGTGATTTCCACAGACAATAAAACTAACTTTTACCCTATTAAATACCTTGTTCTATAAAATAAGAATTTATAAATTTTATTAATAGGTTTTTATCTTCGGCAGGACTTAATTTGCCTGCTGTCTGCAGATAATTTTTGTATACAATTACATCTTACTCATCTTAGATAATTTGTCAATATTCCTCAAACGCAATTCATTCTTCAATGCAAAGTAATTTTTTTTCTACATTGCAATATGTCCCCTGTTGCGGTGTAAAAAAATTGACACCTTGTTTTATCTCTAATCCGCTTGAAAGTCCCCCTAAAGCAACCGCGTTAGTAAATTTGCCTTCTGGCGTATAGCAAGTCGGAAAAGAAGACGAGTCAATTCCCTCTTGTTTAAGATAATTTTGAACAAATACATCTTCTTTGGTCCAATCTTGACAACTTGTGGTAAAACTATATTTCTCAGCTAAATTCATATAAAGTCTAGATATAACGCTATAAATCTGAATACAATTTTCTTGACTATTTTCGTTAATTTTTCCAATCCATAGGTTACTTAAATCTTGCAAAAAATTCTGCTCTAATTTCTCATTATTTATGATGACTAAATTTGAGAATTTATTTAAAAACTCATTTAGATTTCTTCCTAAAACCCGATGACAGGTCGCTTGCCTACTCATTAAATCGGCAGAAGGCTGAGCTTGAATAAAAATACCCTTTGTTCCTCTTGGAGTCTTTTCTATTCTTGACAAAGCTGATTCGTTTTTTTTGTCACCGCCAATAAAAGCGTGCCAAACTACTCCCCCAAAACCTCTTTCTTCCGCTTCTTTTTGACAAATCTCATCAGCTCCTTCAAATCCTCCTAAATTACCCGAATATTCGTTTTTCGTAATAAAAACTCTTCTTAGGTTTGGTAAATCGCTTGGAAGATAAGGCCACTCATTTTCAACAGATAAGCTATCGCAACTCAAGAGTTCGGGGTAAGTAATCGCAAAAGGGCCTTCAGAATAATCTATTCTGCTATTTTCTTTTAAAGGATATTCAAATACAGCAACCCAGTAATCATCTCTGTAATCTTGCCCCGGATAAATTTTCCATTCATATTCACCCAATTTAGCCGGAATATTTTTAGCAATCCATTTTGGTTCTTTGCCTTTAAACAAGACAATCCCAACATTTTCAATGCTTTTAGCTTCCCAGACAACTTTATAGGTTTGTCCAATCCCCCATTCCTCTCCGCCGTTTGGAGAAATGATTTCAATTCCTTTTTGAAATTGAGCCAAAAACAAATAAGATATAAATCCAGCAACAATTATCACGGCTGCTATTAAAACATAAATTAGATTTTTTTCGAGCGTAAATTTTTTAAATATCGAAAAATTCATAAAACATAGGGATTAAAATTGAACACAATTTATTCTAAATCAAGACAAGGTGGATTGATTTCTGCTTCTAAGCTCTGTTTTATCCTTAATCTTTCCGCGTCGCTATATTTTTTAAGGCTTGTTGAAAAAATTCCAGAATAAAGGTTTTTGTTAAACTTTTCGCATTTCTCTTTCCAACAATCATATTGTTCATGAGCTAAAAGGTCTTGCCCTTCCTTTGTTTCTCCAATATAGATTATAACATACTCTTCGTTTTTTTGGCACAATACAACATATATAGCTGTCTTTCCTATAAATTTTTGTTCCTTTGACAATAAATAAGGGCCTTCGAAACAATATCCCCCAATTGTAATAAAATCAGGCGGAGCGGGAAAATTAACAGAAGGAGATATGGGAAATTCTTCAGAACTTGGTTGAGGCAAGATTCTTTCCCCTTTCCCTAAAATGTAGCTTAAAATAAGAAAAATAAGCGCAACCACAATAAGCGCCGAAAACCCGTATAAGGATTTTGATAAAATTTTAGTTCCTTTTAGTTTCTCTTCGCTGTTTTCTTCAGATCTTAATAAAATAATCGCTCCCCTAATAAATATAATAGAAATTAAAAGAAAAACAGAAGTAAAAATTAACAAAGGCAAGTTGTCCAAAAAATCAAAATTATTCATTGATAATTTTTGTTATTGTTTTTGCAAATTCTTCCGCGGCATAAGGGCCATTCGCTGTAATTATTTTATCCTCCGCCACAACCGCATCTGGTTGAAAAAACGCCCCATTATTTTCCAAAATCTTAATCGCTGATTTGTCCAAAGCAG
This sequence comes from uncultured Candidatus Saccharibacteria bacterium, assembly GCA_964469955.1. GTDB lineage: Bacteria > Patescibacteriota > Minisyncoccia > Minisyncoccales > GWA2-38-27 > CAYXZK01. The sequence continues at coordinate 21,218 of CAYXZK010000031.1, forward strand.
AATTCCAAATTGTTGCTTTTTTATTTTTAAGAACTCCTGCTTTTGCTAAAATAGCAGGAGCAATACAAATCGCTCCAAGAATCTTTTTATTTTCAATTGTTGTCCTAATAACCTGATGGCAAACTTTATCTTCTATGTATTTTTGAGCTCCATATCCCCCTATAAATAAAACAGCGTTGTAATCTGAAATATTAATATCTTTTATTAGGATATCAATTTTAGCTTCATTTCCCTGGCTACCGATTGCCTCTCCTAATGAATTGCTCGCTGTAACGATTTCAATTCCAGCTTCTTGGAATATTTTTTTAGGTACAAGATACTCTTGGTCTTGAAAATCCTTAAAAGCGATAATCATTACTATTTTTTTATTTTTTGAAACTTTTTCCATATTGTTATTATTTTAACAATTATCTACATTAAAATCAAAAAAAGTTTACAGTTGGCAAGACCCCGATCTTGACCGATTATTTTAAATATTTTGCTTTATCTCTATTGTGTCCGTCTAAACTTTTATTAAAAATAGTTTCTCCTTGTGGCGTTGATAAATAATAAAAATATTCGTTTTCCTCTGGATATATAGCGGCTAGAATACTTTCAAATCCTGGATTAGCGATAGGACCTAATGGCAATCCTTTATGCTTATAAGTATTGAAAGGAGAATCTATTTTTAAATCTTCTAAAGAAATTTTTGTTTCTTTTTTTCCAGTAATATAGGCTATGGTAGCATCAACCTGCAATGGCATTCCTATCTCTAGCCTATTCGATAAAATCCCTGAAACTATTTTCTTGTCTTCAATAGTTCTTACTTCTTTTTCAAGCAAAGAAGCCATTGTAATAATTTCAAAAATTGTCTTATTTTGAGAAGTAATTTCCTGCCTTAATTCAGAACTTAGTTTCTCATCAAAATTAGTGAGTATTTTACGAATAATATTCCCTATCTCTTGTTCATTGTTCGCTGTTCGCTGTTCACTAATATAGTATGTATCAGGGAAGAGATAACCTTCTAAACCAACATTTTTGGGTTTATCTTTAAGAAAATCAAATTCTTCGCTAAAATCCATTGGAGCTGGCAAATCTTTCGCAGAAGAATAATCTGTTTCGGGAAAACCTGTTATTTCAAAAAATTCTTCTGCCATAAACATACCTTGGTTTTCAAAATACCAGCCAATATCTCTTAAATTCCAACCCTCAATAAGGATAATTGTTTTTTTAATTGTGTCTCCTGAAATAACTTTCTCTGCGATTTCTGGAATATTCATCTCTAAAGAAAGCTCATATCTTCCTGCTTTAATCTCCTTTGCTTTGCCTTGTAATAATAAATACGCCCTAAAACATAAACCATGCATAATAAAGCCTTGTTCTTTTAAATTATGAGAAATTTCTTCCACGCTTTGCCCTTTTTCGATTAAAAAATCTCTTTGTCCCGAAAAATTAGAATCTTTTGGAACATAAACACAAAACCACGCCAAAAAACACACAAAAAAAATAACTGTTGATAAAATTAAAAAATATTTCATTTTTATTTAAACGCTTAAATAAAAATCATGCTCCTTTTAATTTATTTTTGAACCAAGGGCACAAAAACAAACCCAGGGTATTCGTTTTTTTTAAATTCTTTATTGGATTGTTTTTCTAAAACCCATATAGATTGCCTTACAGAGCTTACTATTCTGCCCCCTGCTTTTAATTGATCTTTCCACGCTTTAGGAATTTCTTTTTTAACAGAAGCTGAAACTAAAATTTTATCAAAAGGAGCTTCTTTTTTATACCCTTTAGAACCATCGGCGCAGATTAGTTTAATTCTCCCTTTTTTTATAAAATTATATTTTAATAAATTTTTTTCCTGAAAGTCTTTTAATTTTTGAATAAGTTCTACGGAAACAACTCTGCCTCTGTTCCCAACTATATTAGCCAAGAGAGCTGTTGTATAGCCAGATCCAGAACCAATATCTAAAACCTTCTCTCCTTGCTTGGGTTGAAGCTTCTCAAGCATAAAAGCAACCACTAGTGGCTGAGAAATTGTTTGGCCAAAGCCAATTGACAAGGCTTCGTTCAGACTAGAAAATTTTTTAAGATTTTCCGGCAGAAAATCTTTTCTCTTTATTTCTCTAAAAGCGTTTATTATGATTGGCGTTTTTAGCCATCCTGTTTCGATTAGTCTATTAATTAAATCTAAAGTCACATTTTTAAAAAAGGATGTTTTAGTTTAAATTTTAATTTTTGAATAAAATTTAAGCGGTTAAAAAATAAAATTCCGTTTAGGTGATCAATTTCGTGTTGAAATTCGCGCGCCAAAAAACCTCGAACTTTAAATCTAACTTTTTCGTTGTTTATGTCCAAAGCTTCCACTTCAACCTCCAACGCTCTTTTTATCTTAATAAAGATATTCGGAAAACTTAAACAACCTTCCTCTTCTATTTCTGTTGTTTGGCTTTTGTTTAAAATTTTAGGATTAGCTAACGCTAAAACTTGCCGATTCTCCATATCAACTACTATAATAATTCTTTTTGAAATTCCAACTTGAGGAGCAGCCAGCCCAATGCCTTTGTTTTTCTGCATCGTAAAAGCCATGTTTTCCATTAACATCCTTGTTTCTTGGTCAACTTTTTCCACTGGAGCGCATTTTTCTCTCAAAACAGGCTCGTTAAATTTCTTTATATCTAAAATTTTCATATTATTCTTAATTTTACTTTATCTAGAAATAAATTAAAAGATACGCGTCTTTGGCGCGTCCAACTTTTTAGAAATTAAATAAAAATTTATAATTTATGTGTGGTTTGTGATTAAAGATAAATTTTTGCGAGAGCAAAAACTTATGCGGGTCTGCCAGGAATCGAACCTGGAACCTTTGGTTTTGGAGACCAATACTCTGCCTAATTGAGCTACAGACCCTTTTACCAGAAATTTTATTTTTTTGTTTCCTTATGCAAAGTATGCTTCTTGCACCATTTACAATATTTTTTCATTTCCAACTTCTCTTCAGCCATTTTTTTTGATTTATGGGTGAAATAATTTATTCTTTTACATTCTTCGCATCTGAGTTTTGTGAATGGTTTTTTCTTTTTTGCCATATTTTTTTGATAAGCCGAGAACGAGAGTTGAACTCGTGACCTTCCCCTTACCATGGGGATGCTCTGCCAACTGAGCTATCTCGGCAAATTATAATTTTTAGTTGTTTTTATTTAATAAATGGTTAATTTTTCTTTTTAATTATTAATTCTTTAGAATTTTTGCGACAGCGAAAAATTTATGTGGGCAGGGAGGGATTCGAACCCCCGTAGACCGAAGTCGCGTGGTTTACAGCCACGTACAATTGACCACTCTGCCACCTACCCTTTTTAGCAATTTTATGCTATCACAAAAATTTTTACTTTTCAACAATTTTCCTGTTCTTTCTGTGCCATTCCGTAATCTTTTTATGGTTGCCTGACAATAAAACTTTGGGAACGCGCCATTTGATTCCATCCTTAGGAGAAAATTCTGCGGGCCTTGTGTATTGAGCATATTCAATAAACCCCTTTCCACCCCTGCCATCAAGAGGCAATGCCCTTTCTTCTAATAATCTCGGCTTGCCTAAAACGCCCGGAATCAATCTTGAAATTGTTTCTATGGCCACCATAGCAGGCAATTCTCCCCCCATAAGCACATAATCCCCGATTGATAATTCAATATCGGCAATATTTTTAGCAACCCTTTCATCAACTCCTTCGTATCTGCCACAAATAAAAATTATATTATCTAACTTAGAGAGCTGATAAGCCATTTTTTGGTTAAATTTTTTCCCTCTTGGCGTTAATAAAATAATTTTAGTTTTCTTGCTTTTTATTTTTCTTTCTTTGCATTTTACGGTTAAATGTTGAATCGCCCGATAAATCGGCTCAACTTTCAAAACCATTCCAATACCGCCTCCAAAAGGGCTATCGTCAACAATTTTATGTTTATTGTTGGCGTAATCGCGCAAATTATGAATTCTAATCTTTAACAATTTTTTCTTTAAGGCGCGCGCAAGCAAGCTCTCTGATAAATAAGAATCAAATATTTCAGGAAAAATTGTAATTATATCAAATTTAATCATATAATAAAACAGCGCTATCTATTACGATAGCACTGTTTTTTGTTCAAGTAAATGAGATAAAAAGCTTAAATCCTTAAGTCTTCTAAGCCTCCTTCTGAAGAGGACTCTGGTTCTTTTCTTTCTCGAGCAGGAGCTCTGCCGCCTTCTGGCTCTTCAATCTTTAAGTTTACTCTAGCATGGTTTTTAAGGCCTACGATTCTTACTAAAGACCTAATGGCTCTGGCAGTTGAACCGCCTCTGCCAACAATTTGTCCCATGTCTTCAGAGTTTACCTTTAAAGAAAGCAATACTCCCATTTCATCAACCTTTCTTTCGATTTTAACATCTCCTGGGTGGTCAACTAAAGCTTTTACGATATACTCAAGAAATTCTTTGTCATTAGTTTCTTTTTCCATAAAATCAATCAATTTCTCCCAATTATCCAATTTTTTAGATAAAAAGGTAAATTTTCTTTTCTTTTTTAAAGTAGCCCGACCTTTCTCCCGCCCTGATTCTCTATCTTTCAGAGAATTATTTTACTCATTTAAAAATCATAAAATAGATTTAATGAGTTCATTCAGCGAGTTCAAATAGCTACTAAGTGCCCTGTATTATATTCTGAATATAGAAAAATGTCAAATTTTAAGATAGAAAATTATTTATTTTTCTTTTTTCTCTTCTCCTGTTTCTGCTTCTTGATTTTTTTCTTCTGCTACTTTTCCCTCGGAAACTTGTTCTTGTTTTTCTTCGTTGTTAGAATTTATTTCTGAATCTGCTTGTTTGGGTTCGCCTTTTTTGTCATCTTCTTCGTTTCTATTTTCTTCCTTTTTCTCTTTATCTACGGTTATATCTTTTTCCACCTCTTGTTTCTCATCTTGTTTGTTCTCGTTCTTTCCTTTTTCTTGTTCAGCAGACGAAGATTCGCCTTTCTTTTTGTTATGCAAAGGTATTTTAGAACCCTCTAAAACCTTTTCTTTAATCAAAAGGTTATGAATACTGTTAGACATTTTCGCTCCCACGGAAATCCAATACTTAGCTCTATCTTTTTTTAGAGAAACTTCTTTAGTTAAGGGATTGCGAAAACCAAGTTCTTCGACAAAACGACCTCCTTTTGAAGCTCTTTTATTTTCTATAACAACTATTTTAAAAAATGGCTGATTTTTTTTACCTGTTCTGAAAAAACGAATTTTTAACATATATTTTCTTATTGCTGATTATTTCTATTTTTTACCACTTCATTGTTTTAAGCGCTTTTTTAGCCGCGTCTTCTTCTGCTTCTTGTTTTGAAAATCCTTTCCCTTTTGCGATTAAATTTTTATTAAGGAAAACGCCAACCGTAAAAATTTTAGCATGATCCGGGCCTTTTTCTTCTAAAACTTCATACTCTGGAGTAATTCCTTTTTTGTCCTGCGCTTCTTCTTGAAAAGATGATTTAGCGTCTTTAAAGAGTTTTTCCTTAATAATTTTATCTAACTCCCTCATCAAATTATCCTCTATTAAATTTTTACAGGCTGTTATGCCTTGGTCAAGATACAAACTTCCGATAAAAGCTTCAATCGTATCAGCTAAAATATATTTTCTAGCCTTACTAATTTCCCTTAACTCTCCTTGAGAAAGTAAAAGAAAATTATCAAATTTTAATTTTTTAGCGATTCTTGATAATATTTTAGAATTAACTAATGCCGCGCGCCAACTAGTTAACTCTCCTTCAGCTCTATCGGGATAAGACAAAAAAAGTCTTTCTGTTACTACATATTCTAATATGGCATCTCCTAAAAATTCTAATCTTTCGTTATTATGAAGCCCAAAATTAGGATGTTCGTTCAAAAAAGATCTATGCACAAAAGCTTGAACGAGTAAATCCTTATTCTTAAAATTTAAATTTAATTCTTTTTCGAGTTTGCTGAACTTTTCTTTGAAATTCGCATACTCAAATTTTAGAAAATTATTCATCTTTATCTACTTGCTTCTCATCATTAATTTCTTTAAACACCGTTCCAAGCACCCCGTTAATGAATTTTCCGGAACTTTCGCCGCCAAAAGTTTTGGCAAGTTCAATTGATTCATTCATAGCCACTTTAGGCGGAACTTCTTTTTTGTTTGAATAAAGAAGTTCGTACAATCCTATCCTTAAAATATTTCTGTCAATAATGGTTATTTGATTAAGGGGCCATTCTGGCGCGGCTTTTTCAATAATTTTATCAATATCATTAATCTTAGAAACAATCCCATTCATTAATTTCCAGACAAAAGTTTCGTTTTCAAGACCCGGTCCAAATTCTTTAATATTTTTTTCTATAATAGACTTTAACTTTTCCGTTTTTTTACCCGAAAAATCCCATTCATATAAACTTTGTAAAACTATTGAGCGTGATAAATGTCTGCTTGCCATAAGATTACAATAAATTCTAAACAAAGGATTGATCTTAAATGGAAAAATCATTTGTTCGGCACCTGTTGTAAATTGCTTATTGTCTTGATAATTTTTCCATGCTTAAGGGTTCCTTTTTTTCTGTCTCTTTGTTCTTGTCTGCAATTTCTTTTTCTTTTTGTTTCTTTTCTTTCTTGTTTAGCTTTTTCATAACATCAACAACTTTCTCTCCTTTATAGTATCCACAGTTCCAACAAATTGTATGTGGTAAAACTTTTTTACCGCATTTTGGACAAACACCTAAAACAACCTGCCTTAGATAGAGGTGCATTCTTCTGTTATTTCTTCTTGACTTTGTTTTTCTTTGTTTTGGAACTGCCATAAATACTTCTAACCTGATGTCTGATATGTTTAAAGAATAGCAGATAATAATTATTTTGACAATAGTTTAAAAAAAGAATAAAACGTTCACCCCCGAAGTTGCTAACGGATTCTGGGCACAAAAGCCCAACCCTTGCCCTAAAAGTTCTAACGAGGTAAAATGATTGAATGAAATTTACTCATCTACACGTTCACTCGCATTATAGTTTATTAGACGGTCTGCCAAAAATTGATCAACTCTTGGATTATGTTAAAGAATTAGGAATGGATTCTGTGGCTTTAACCGATCACGGAGTTTTGTACGGAGCCGTAGAATTTTTTCAAAAAGCAAAGGCAAGAGGCATTAAACCTATTATTGGGGTGGAGATATATATCGCTTTTGAAAAAATGTCTCAAAAAAGACCAAATATTGATAACAAAAGATATCATCTGGTTCTTTTAGCAAAAAATAAAGAAGGTTATGAGAATTTAGTTAAACTTGTGACTAAAGCCCATTTAGAAGGCTTTTATTATAAACCCAGAATAGACGAGGAGCTTTTAGAAAAACATTCTAAGGGATTAATTGCTTCGACTGCTTGTTTGGCTGGGAAAATTCCACGTTTAATTTTATCAAATAAATTAGATGAAGCTGAAAAATTAGCGCAAAAATATAATAAAATTTTCGGGCAAGGAAATTTCTATTTAGAGATACAGCATCATCCTAATATACCGGAACAAGAAAAAGTGAACAAAGAGCTTATTAATATCTCAAAAAAATACGGAATTCCATTGATCGCCACAAACGATGTTCACTACTTAAAACCAGAAGACGCTGAAGCGCAAGACGTTTTAATGCTTATTAACACTGGCAGTAACACTAGCAACACAGAGAGAAAAAGTATGAAAATAGATGATTTCTCTTTAAAAAGTCCGAAAGAAATGATAAAACTTTTTAAAGATGTTCCTGAAGCTATTGAAAATACTCAAAAAATTGTTGAAAAATGTAATTTTGAGTTTGAACTTGGAAAAAATAAATTACCTTCCTTTGATGTCCCTGATGGTAAAACCCCCGATCAATATCTTGAAGATCTTTGCAAAATCGGCTTGAAAGAAAGGTACGGATTAAAGCCTGATAAAAAAGTCACAAACAGAATTGAATACGAGCTTTCTGTTATTAAAGAAACAGGCTTTGCTTCTTATTTCCTAATAGTCCAAGATTTTGTAAATTGGGCAAAAGAAAAAAGAATTGTCGTTGGTCCGGGTAGAGGATCAGCCGGAGGCTCTATCGTGGCTTATCTTTTAAATATAACAAACATTGACCCTTTAAAATACGATCTCCTTTTTGAGAGATTTTTAAATCCTGAAAGAGTTTCAATGCCTGATATTGATTTAGATTTTACAGACAGAAGAAGGGACGAAGTCGTAGCCTACATTTCTGAAAAATATGGACGCGACCGCGTCGCCCAAATTATTACTTTTGGAACTATGGCTGCCAGAGCCGCTATTAGAGATGTTGGCAGAGCTTTAAATTATCCATACAATTATTGCGATAAAGTCGCCAAGATGATTCCTGTTGGTTTTGATTTAAGTAAAACATTAGCAGAAATTCAAGAATTTAAAAATTTATATAAAACAGACCAAGAAGCGGAAAAATTAATTGATTTAGCGTTAAAATTGGAGGGCGTAATTCGGCATGCTTCAACGCACGCCTGCGGGATAGTCGTTTCAAAAGAACCTTTTTCCAATCTTATTCCTTTACAATACCCAACTCAAAACGATAAAAACATAATCACGCAATACGAAATGCATTCAATTGAAGCTTTGGGTCCTTTGAAAATAGATCTTTTAGGGTTAAAAAACTTAACAATTATTGAAGACACTTTGTCAAGAATATATCTTCTTAGAAATAAATTTAAGTTAGACATAAATTCTATTCCATTAAACGACAAAAAAACATTCGAAATTCTTGGGAAAGGAAACACGATTGGAGTCTTTCAACTGGAATCACCTGGTTTTCAAAAATACTTGAAACAATTAAAACCAAATGAATTTGAAGATATAGTCGCGATGGTCGCGCTTTATCGTCCCGGACCAATTCAGTTTATTTCAGATTATATTGAAAGAAAAAATAAAAATAAAAAAATAGAATACATCCACCCTGACTTAGAACCAATTCTAAATAAAACTCAAGGAATTATGATTTACCAAGAGCAAATTATGAAAATTGCTCAGAAATTAGCTGGATTTTCTTTAGCTGAAGCTGATGTTTTAAGAAAGGCTATTGGTAAAAAAATAAAAAATTTGTTATTTGCCCAAAAAAAGAAATTTATTGATGGAGCAATCAAAAACAAAATTGATGAAAAAATAGCAACCCAAATATGGAAATGGATAGAACCTTCTGTCCGTTATAGTTTCAATAAAAGTCATGCTGTTTGTTATGCCACAATTTCTTATCAAACAGCTTACCTAAAAGCCCATTATCCCATAGAATTTATGGCCGCGCTTTTAACTTCTGAAAAAACAGACCTTGATAAAATTGCTATTTTAATTGATGATTGTAAAAAAATGAAAATTGAAGTTCTTCCTCCGAATATCAACGAAAGCTTGAAAAACTTTACTGTTGTTGGCTCGTTTGAATCTAATAACGCGGATAACCAACAAAATAAAATAAGGTTCGGGTTGTTGTCTATAAAAAATGTAGGCGAAGCCATAACTGACGTTATAGTTGAAGAAAGAAAAAATAAAGGCCGTTTTGAAAACATAGAAGATTTTTTACGAAGAGTTAGTTCAAAGAATTTAAACAAAAAATCTTTGGAAAGCTTAATTAAGTCAGGCGCGTTTGACAATTTAGCGGAAAGAAACGAACTCTTAAATAATTTAGAAAAACTGCTTGAATATGCTCGCGAAACTCAAAAGAATAAAAGAAACGGACAAAAAGGACTTTTTGAAAACACGCAATCAAATAATAATAGAATTTCTCTGTCCCCTTCTAAACCAGCGACTAATTTTGAGAGATTGAGTTGGGAAAAAGAACTGTTGGGAATATATGTAACTTCACATCCATTAGAAGGTTTTAAAAAGATTCTTGAGCAAAGAACTTCTTCTTTGTCAAAAATTACCAAAACTTTAACGAATCAGAGAATCAGAGTTGGCGGAATTATCTCCAATATCAAGAAAATCATTACAAGAACTGGAAAATTAATGCTTTTTATAAAAATAGAAGACATGACAGACAAAAAAGAAGTTGTTGTTTTTCCAAGTATAATGGCAAAAAATCCAACTATTTTTGAAGAAAATAAAATCATTTTAATCTCTGGAAAGGTTGACAATCGAGACGATATTATCAAAATAATAGCTGAAGACGCTGAAGAAATAGTTAATGAATCATAAGTGGTCTATCATTTAGCGGTGATCATTGGTCAATGATTGCCTCATAATCTGTTAACAGTCGCGGGGATTATTTATCAACGATTCGTAAAAAATAATTATGGAAACAAAAATTGAAACAATTAGACATTCTTTATCACATATAATGGCTTTAGCCATCCAAGAAATCTTTCCAAATGTTCGTTTTGGAATTGGCCCTGCTATAGAAAACGGTTTTTACTATGATTTTGATTTAGCGGAAAAAATAAGTTCGAACGATTTAGATAGAATTGAGAAAAAAATGAACGTTTTGATTAAAAAAGAAATTAAATTCAAAAAAAGAATCGTCTCAAAGCAAGAGGGCAATAAAATTTTTAAAAACCAGCCATATAAGCTTGAATTAATCAAAGAAATTCCCGCTAAAAATATTACGATTTATGAAACAGGCGATTTTATTGATTTGTGCAAAGGTCCTCATGTTAAATCAAGCCGAGAAATAAGTCCCATTGCTTTTAAATTGACTAAAATCGCGGGAGCTTATTGGAAAGGAAACGCAAAAAATCCAATGTTTACCAGAATCTACGGAGTAGCTTTTCAAACTAAAAAAGAATTGGAAAAATATCTTCGTCTCCAAGAAGAAGCTGAAAAAAGAGACCATCGTGTTTTAGGTAAAAAATTAGAAATGTTTTTAATAGACGAAGAAGTTGGCGCAGGCCTGCCAATTTGGCTTCCTAAGGGAACCGTTCTTAGAAAAATTATTGAAAATTATCTATACAAGGAATTATCCGAACAAGGGTATAAATGGCTTTCAACTCCACATATAGGCAATATAAATTTATGGAAAAAATCAGGGCATTGGAATTTTTATAGAGAAAACATATATTCTCCGATCAAAATTGAAGATGAAGAATTTTTGCTAAAACCAATGAATTGTCCTTTTCATATCAAGGCGTATCAATCAAAAATAAGAAGCCATAAAGACCTACCCATAAAATTTGCCGAACTTGGAACTGTTTATCGTTATGAAAAATCAGGAGTTCTGCATGGTTTAACTAGAGTAAGAGGTTTTACTCAAGATGACGCGCATATATTTTGCGCTCCAGAACAAATGGCAAACGAATTAACTTCAATTTTAAAATATGGCTTAAGGATATTAAAAACTTTTGGCTTTAAGGATTATAAAATTTATCTATCAACTCGTCCTGAAAAATTTATGGGAACTTCGAAAATGTGGCAACAAGCCACCAACGCTTTAAAATATGCTTTTTCCAAACTTAATTTAAAATATGAAATTGATCCAGGAGGCGGAGTTTTTTATGGCCCTAAAATTGATATTAAAATAAAGGATTCTTTGGAAAGAGAGTGGCAATGCAGTACTTTTCAAATTGACTTTAATCTGCCAAAAGCGTTCAATGTCTCTTACATTGACAAAAACGGAAGAAAGAAAGAACCGATTATGATTCACAGGGCGCTTCTCGGCTCTTTGGAAAGGTTTATTGGCGTTTTGCTTGAGCATTATGCTGGCGATTTACCTGTTTGGTTAGCACCTCTTCAAGTTTGGGTCATTCCAATCTCAAAAAGCCATAAAAAATACGCAGAAGAAATAAACACTAAGTTACTCGAAAATCAAATTCGGGCAGAAATTAAAAATGAGAATGAAACTGTTTCTAAAAAGATAAGAGAAGGAGAAACTCAAAAAATACCATATTTATTAATAATCGGCGATAAGGAGATAAAGACAAAAACAGTAAGTATTAGAAAAAGAAAACAAGGAAATTTAGGAGAAACGGAAATAGACAAATTTATACAAAAAATTAAAAAAGAAATAAGCGATAAAGGATAAATGACAAACGAGTAATGATAAGTGATAAATTTTATGTCTGAATTATCAGAATCAACTCAAAAATTAATTAAGGAATACGAAATTTGGAAACAATCCGCTGAACCAAAACAAGGGATAACAACAATTCATGCTGATGAGGTGGCTTCAAAGGTTGCCGCTTTTTATGAAAAGATAAGAGGCATTATAGATTGGAAAGAAGAACATCTTTTAAAAAGAAGAGCAGTTGAGAGAATATTAAAAAGAAGGCTTTTTTCCCAAATAAACGTCGCTAATGGGAATTTTTCTGAAATTCCAATTGCCGAACCCTTGATTTTAGAATTAATTCGAGGAGGACATTTCCCAAATGATAAAATAGCGGAAACAAAAATTAAAATCGTTCAAAAAATAATCAATAAATATGTCTTCATCTTAAATAATAAAGACGAGAATGAGAAAAAAAATAAAATTCAAATTTACTCTTGGTTGTCCTCAATCGCGGCTTGTGAAATAGAAGAAGTAATCAGTCCCCCTGTCAAAGAAATGGCTTTGATAAACTATATGTTTGAGGTCATGCAAGAAAAAATTAGACTCGGCCAAGAAATTCTAAAAAACAATAAAATAGACGAAAAGGAAAAAAATATTCAAATTTATATAGCTGTCCACCAAGCATTGTTTAGACTTGATTGGCCCATAATTAGTTATCATTTGTTGATTTATAAACACCCGGAATGGAAAAACCCTTCACGCGACACCCTTGAAAAAATTTCTAAAAATATTTTTTTGATTCGTAGAAATATAGAAAAAAATTTAGACAATCCCCTTTTGGATAAATTTTATCAAATATGCGAAAAATACAATACGCCTTATTTGCTTTTAGGAGACATTCTTTCCGAAAATTCGAACGATATAAAAGAAAGAATCTCTAATCCAGAAAATTTAGAAAGCCTAATCGTCAAAGCTTATGGAAAAAGACTAAAGACCTTAAAATCAAGACTGGGACGAGCCGCGTTTTACGCGACTCTATCTATTTTTCTAACTAATATTTTTTCTCTTTTTCTCATTGAAATTCCTTTTAATAAATATGTAACTGGTTATTATTTTAACTTTTTCGCAATTACGATAGATATATTGGTTCCTACTTTCCTAATGTTTATTTTGGTTTATACTATCAAACCGCCCCATAAAGGAAATCTTGAAAAAACAATAATGGAAGTTATAAAAATTGTTTATCAAAGAGAAAAAAATGATATTTATGAAGTAAAATCTTTCCCTAAAAGGAATTTCGCATTTACCGTGATAATGAAACTTTTGTATCTTGTAAGTTTTTCCATTATTGTTGGGATAATAAGTTGGTGTCTCTATCAAATAAATTTTCCTCCTCTTTCCTATGTGATTTTTATAATTTTCTTTTCTTTAATAGCTTTTGCAGGCGCTAAAATAAGAAAAAGATCAAAGGAATTAGAAGTAATCGAAAGGCAAGAGACTTTTTTCCCTTTCTTGGTCGACTTGTTCGCGGTTCCCATAATTCAACTAGGAAATTGGCTAACTGGACGTTGGAAAAAATACAATATAATAACTATGTTTTTTACAGCTTTGATAGATATGCCCTTTTTGGTTTTTGTTGAATTTATTGAACAGTGGAGATATTTCCTTAAAGAAAAAAAAGATAAAATACATTAAAATTCGTTTTAACACCTTAAGATATTAAGGTATATATGACAACCAATGTTTTTTCAGATAACTTTCGCAAGCGACTAAGCATGGTTCCCGCCGTATGGCGGGATTAGTCGCCGAGAATGTAGCTAGTCAAACCGCGCAGGGGTTTGAACTAGCGGTAGCTGAAAATATTAGTTGTCA
>CAYXZK010000032.1:0-1718 GCA_964469955.1 uncultured Candidatus Saccharibacteria bacterium
AACAACAAGTTTAAATATTTAATTAACCTAACGAAATGGTCTACTAGGACATTTCTATATTGCTGGAGGGTAGGACATTTCTACTTTGCCTTGACATACATAATTTTAGCTTTTACAACCTTTTTGACAGGAATGTCAAATAATAGTTTTAATCGTCTTATATTTTTTATTTAATGAAAAAAAGTTTCTAGCAGGAAGGAGGGATGACAGTAAGAAAACTTTCCCTAGTCTTCCTGGGATCCCCGCCGGAGTTTACCCTGATGAATATCAGGGCTGGGATGACAGTAAAAGGGATGACCAGCCTCTGGCTGGCGAACTGTTTTCTTTTGTAGTGTGCATTCGAAAAAAGAGAGTTGCTGGTCAGTCTCAAAAGCAGACTGGCTTTTTGTAATAAGAAAATAACATTAGAAAAACATGAGACCACCCTAAAAATTAAGTAATGTTGATTTTTGTTCTTTAAAATGTATAATTAAGATACAATTTTGCCTAAACCTACGCTTTTAGTGTGGGTATGGCTCAATAAAACCTAGCTAATAGAGACGACCTCATGGTCGGCTTTTATTAGCTAGATCGGTTTCCCGAAAGGGTGCCGGGCAGTCCGAAAGGATTATCGCCGTTCCGTGGGGTTTTTTGTGTACCTCAAAAACAGAACGCAAATCCTAGCTAATAAATGTTAATTAACAAAAAAAATGGAAAATGAAATCCAACCACAAAAAAAGAAGTGGTATAAAAAATGGTGGGTTATAACACTATTCGTCATTTTAGCACTTATTGTAATTGGCTTCCTCGGAGATTCAGAAAATAAAAATAGTTTTAAAGAAAGATTGGAGCAAGGTAAAGAAAAAGCTGAACAAAAAGAAAGCACAACCCCTAACCAAAATATTCAAAAAGAGCAAAAAGTGAATGGTAATCAAGAAGAAACTGAAGTTTCCAACATAGAACCAGAAAATACTAGTGAAGAAAAAATAACTGAAGAAATTGCAGAAGAAGAATCAAAAATTTCAAGGAGTGAAATAATAAATAAATTTCCAGAGTTTAAATTCACTAAGGGAGTCACCATAGATAATGAAGATAATTACGTGGGAAAAGCTGAGGAAAATTGCATGATACAAATAATCGGATCTAATAGCGATATTTCAAGCATCTCATTCACATCCACAATAGATCCGCAAAGCGTAAGCCTAATGGATAAGCAAAGCGAATATTTCAATAAACTGCTAGATATGCTTATCCCGGGAACAAAAAGTTATGAGCTTATAGACCTCAACGATACTGGAGATAAAATCACTAAAGGAGATTACGAAATATCATATACTTACATGGAATTAGGTGGTGGCGTCTATACAGAAACACATACCTTTAAATAATATCTACAAAAACCAGAGCATAGACTCTGGTTTTTGTTTGCTCCAGCACTAAATAGAAACAAGACAATAACCGCCCAAAAGGCGGTTTTTTCGAGTCCCGTTCTGGTTGTTAGGTTATGTCAGATTAGGCATTTAACAAAAAATCCCGCAAATAAGCGGGATCATCGGTCTATACGATACTATAAACTTGATGCGGAGAGGGGGAGATTTCAGCCGAAGGCTGACCAACCTCTGGCTGGCGAACTATTTTTTGCGGAGAGGGAGGGATTTGAACCCTCGGAGCTCTTGCGAACTCAACACCTTAGCAGGGTGCTGCTTTAAGCCACTCAGCCACCTCTCCAGTATTATTTA
>CAYXZK010000033.1:0-26276 GCA_964469955.1 uncultured Candidatus Saccharibacteria bacterium
ACTCCTGTCTGGCTTTTTTAAGTCGTTCAATGACTTTCTTATATTCCTTTAAGTAAATGCTATTTACCATATCTTTAATATAATTGTATATCCTATTATAGAATATCCCAAAATAGGTTTTAGTAATAAAATAAAAAACAGCCATGCACGGCTGATCTTTTTCAAAAAAGTTCCAATATTGGAAATCCACTCCACGTAGTTCCAACCTGGAAATCTGGCGGGGACGGCCGGACTTGAACCGGTAACCTCATCCGTGACAAGGATGCGATCTAACCAATTGATCTACGCCCCCATTCATTTCTTAAAGCGCGAAATTTAGTTTTTGCTTAAAATTTTAAAAAAATCACGCGTCGTAAGGTTTTATTTAAATGCCGGTGGTTGGAATTGAACCAACGACCTCAACCTTATGAAGATTTTGCTCTAACCACTGAGCTACACCGGCTAAGGTTTAAATGTTGCGGGACCGGGAGTTGCACCCGGGTCTCGAGGTTATGGGCCTCGCAAGATACTACTTCTCTATCCCGCGTTTATATTCTATTATATATTTTCAAAAAAATCAATAAAAAAACACAGAGAAAAGTTTTCTGTATTTTTAAATTGGTTGTAATTATACAAAATTTTGACGTTTCTAAAAAATTTCTGAATCGCGCGCGGCTCTTTCGTAAATTGCCAACACTTCTTTGGTTTTATCTAGGGTTAGTTTATAATCAGGGTTATGAACAATGCTATTTCGAATTTCATGCGCCTTGTAAACATCTTTTATGTTAGGCAAAATAGTTTTGTCTAGTTGTTCCAATTTTTGAATAAAGTTATCACCTTTATACCCCAACTTAGCCAAAGCCTTGTCTAACAAGGTTTCTGCTTCAATTACAGCTAATCTATATTCAGACTCCTCGCCCGTTTCCAACCTTTTGCTAATTCTATTCCACTGCATTAAACTCTCTTTAATGCCAAAAGGCCTATAAGTCGTAAATTCTGTTATTTCTTCTAAATAACGAGATTGAAGCCAACTGCTTTTTTTGAGCAAGATTATTATCGCGCCAAAAAGAATCGCGGAAACAGCTATAAAAATAATTTTAATATACAAAAGAAATCCTTTAAATTCAGGCTGGATAATAAAATTAATTACATTGTTCATTTCAATATTATTAAAAGAATTTAATATATTTTCCATATATAATCAATAAATGGTTTTTCTATTATATTACCTAATTTCAACCAATTTGCCTATTTCTAAAATCTTATTTTCTTGAAACGGTTTGCCTATAATTTGGAGTCCAACTGGCAATTTTCCGCTGAAACCAACTGGGATAGAAACAGCCGGCAACCCACTTAAATTAACGGGAGCCGTAAAAATGTCGCATAAATACATTGAAATAGGATCAAGGCTTTTCTCGCCTATTTTAAAAGCAGGCGTTGGAGCTGTTGGAGAAAAAATAAAATCAACTTTTTCAAAAGCTTTGTCAAAATCTTTTTTAATCAATGTCCTAACTTTTTGCGCTTTTAAATAATAGGCGTCATAATAGCCCGCTGAAAGAGCGTAGGTTCCAAGCATAATTCTTCTTTTTACTTCATCTCCGAATCCTTCTGCCCTGCTATCTAGATAAACATCCATTAAATTGCCTCCGTCTCTTTTTGACAATCCATATCTTATGCCATCGTATCTTGCCAAATTAGAAGAAGCTTCAGACGTGTTTATGAGATAATAAACAGCAATTGCATATTTTGTGTGAGGCAAACTAATTGTTTCAATTTTCATTCCAAGTTTTTCAAATTTTTTAACAGTCTCTTTGATAATTTTTTCAACTTCAGGGTCTATGCCTTTGGTAAAATATTCTTTAGGCAAGCCAATGCGTGAACCTTTTAGCTCAGAAGTTAAAGTATTTTTTGTGTTTTTCTGAATTTCTACACTCGTAGAATCTAAATTATCTTTGCCCGCAAGCGCTTCGAAAACAATTTGAGCGTCTTCGCTTGTTTTCGTTAAAGGCCCGATTTGATCCAAGGAAGACGCAAAAGCAGTCAAGCCATAACGAGAAACCGCTCCATAGGTCGGCTTAAGGCCTATTACGCCGCAAAAAGAGGCTGGTTGGCGAATAGAACCGCCTGTATCAGAACCTAAGGCAAAAGAACATAAGTCTTGCGCAACTGCCGCGGCTGAACCGCCCGAAGAACCGCCCGCAACTCTATCTAAATTATAAGGATTTTTTGTGGTAAAAAAAGCCGAATTTTCAGTTGAAGCTCCCATCGCAAATTCGTCTAAATTTGTTTTTCCTAAAATAACCGCTCCCTGCCTCCTAAGCCTTGATACGCAAGTGGCGTCATAGGGAGCAATATAGTTTTTAAGAATCTTGGCAGAACAAGTTGTTTTAACTCCTTTGACTAAAATATTATCTTTAACAGCAAAAGGAATACCAGCCAAAACAGGGATATTTTTGCCTTTACTGGCAATTAAAACATCAACTTCTTTTGCTTGAGAAAGAGCTATCTCTTTTGACACAGTTAAATAAGCAGATATGTTTTTGTCTGTTTCCTTAATCCTGTCTAAGAACAATTGGGTTAGTTCTGTAGCTGAAAACTTTTTCTCCAAAAGTCCTTGATGAGTTTCTCTAATAGTTAGTTGGCAAGGATTCATATGCTAACGCGTAAAAAACAAAATTTATGATTTCAATTGATTGTTGGTTGCCCCGAGAATGCTAACAATTTCAAGGATTATTTATCATTGTCGTTGGTCAAAATATTTTTTACTTGAACATATCTATTTTCCTTTTCTGGAATCGCTTCTACTAATTTATTCGCCAAGTCGTCATCTTTAACCTCAACAATATCTTTTCTTGACGCGCTTATTTTTCTATCTAATAAATTCTCCGCAGGGTGAAAAGTCGGTTCAGTTTTAGAAACATCGATTTCTTCTAGTAAATTAAAATAATCCAAAATAGCCGAAAGTTCTTTCTGAAATTTCTTTGATTCCTCTTGGCTGATGCCCAACCTAGCTAATTTGGCTATATAGCGAACCTCTTCTTCTGAAAGCATTTTTATTGAAAATTAATAATTAATGATAAATGTTGAATGATTAATGGTCTCTATTTTGGCGGTTCAATGTTCTCTATTCCCGTTAGCACTTCATGCAATTCGTCAAGTTTTTCTAAAACCATTCCAGCTCCTCTTGCCATTGCGGTTATTGGATCTTCTACAATTTTAGTTGGAACTTTAACTTCTTGTTGGATTAAAGTATCTAAACCTTTTAGAAAACCGCCGCCGCCCGCAAGATAAATTCCATTTGACATAATGTCTGCCAAAAGCTCGGGTGGAGTTTCTTCTATTGTAGTTTTCACGGTTGAAACAATTCTCTTCACTGATTTTTCTAAAGCGCGTCTAACGCTTTCATTTGAAATTAAAATTTCTTCCGGAAGTCCGGTTATAATGTTGCGACCCCTTAAAGGCAGTTCTTTTTTCTCGTTTAGCGGAAGCGCCGACCCAATTCCAATCTTAATTCTTTCTGCGGCCCTTTCCCCAATTAACAATTTATATTCTTCTTGAACAAATTGAATTATATCTTCGTTAAATTTATCTCCCGCGACTCTAAGGCTTTTCGCGATCACTATACCGCCTAAAGAAATCACAGCCACTTCTGTCGTTCCTCCGCCAATATCAACAATAAAATTACCGCCTGGCTCTTGAACAGACAATTTTGCTCCAATTGCCGCTGCCATAGGTTCTTCTATTAGAAATACTTGTCTAGCGCCTGCGTTCTTAGCCGCGTCACAAACTGCCTTCCTCTCAACTTCTGTTACCCCATAAGGAATCCCTATAATAATCCTTGGACGCGGACCAAAAATGAACTTTCCTTTATGAACCTTCTCTATAAAATATTTCAACATTTGTTCTGTTACTTCAAAATCTGAAATAACGCCGTTCACTAAAGGTCTTGTGGCAACAATGTGAGCAGGGGTCCTTCCAACCATTCTTTGTGCTTCTTCTCCAATAGCTAAAACTTGACCTGTTTTCTGGTTAATCGCGACTACAGAAGGCTCGTTAATAACAATTCCCTTGCCTTTAACATAAACCAATGAAGTGGCAGTTCCTAAATCAATAGCTATGTCATCGGAAAAATAAGAAAAAAATTTATTTAACATTTTTATTTATAAAAATCATAATCTTTGCCTAAAAAAGCAAATGGATAACATCTTTTATTGTTACATAAACCATTAAAGCGATTAATAGAAAAAAGAAAAAGACCGTAACTCCCTGCTCAATTTTTTGCGTTACTGCTTTACCTCTTATTTTTTCAATCATAATAAACATAAGCCAACCACCATCCAAGGCAGGAATCGGCAAGATATTAAGCAATGCCAAGGAAACAGAAATTAAAGCTATAAATCGCAAAAAATACCCTACTCCCAAAGATCCCATTTGAGCAAATAATTCAAAAATTCCAATAGGGCCTTTTACTTCAATGCCATCAGGAACACCGTTTCCCTGAACAAGGCTTGCGATCGTCATTCCCCATCCCTTAACAACCAGCGCTGTTAAATTTATTGTCGCTAAAATTCCTTGCACAGGCGCCTCATACCAAGAATATGATTTGACAGAAGTCCTCGCTAAAGACACTCCTATCGGTCCTTGTCCTTCCGGATAAGATTGACGCGGAACCAAAGAAGTTTCAAAGACTTGTTTGCCTCGTTCAATAGTCAGTGTAATTTCTTTATTTTGGTGCTCTTCGGTAAACTCCTGTAATTCTTTTACTTTGGTTATATTTACGCTTTCGTTTTTAAATTCTATGCTTTTAACAGAGTCCCCAATTTTAATACCAGCTTTTTCAGCTGGGGAATTTGCGATAACTCCTATGATTTGAACTCTTGGTTGAACTAAATTATCGTTCTGGCTGTCTTCTATTTGAGTTGGCACGCCCATATACATTACAATGCTAAGCAAAATGGCTGCGATAATCCAAAAGACAATAACTCCTCCCAAAATAACTAAAGCTCTTTGCCAAATTGGTTTTTCTGAAAAACTACGACTGTCTTTAATTCTTTTTTCGTGCCCATAAATTCTAACAAAACCCCCTAAGGGCAAAAGATTTATAGAATAAATTGTTTCGCCAAACTTTTTTCCAAATAGTCTGGGAGGATACCCTATTCCGAATTCTTCAACTTTTATTCCAAACTTTTTAGCTATTAAAAAATGACCAAGTTCGTGAAAGACGATTAAAAGAATAAGGCTTATAAGAGAAATAATAATCGTAAGAATCATAGTTATAATTAATTGTTATTAATAGTTAATATTAGTCACTCCTAACCGATCGTTTATCGGTAATAGGATGGTGAACACTTATTAAGTGTTTATCTCATTTTTCTTTGTTTCCGTTATTTTTTCAACTTTTTTGTTATATTCATCAACTAAATCCTGAAGCTCGTCTTTGGCTCTGAATTTATCGTCTTCGCGAATTGCGCCGCTTTTTTCCTTTTTCTGAATTTCGTCCCAAGCCTGCTCACGCCAGCGTCTTATTGTCTTGCGCGCGTCTTCTTGTTTTTCTGAAAGAAGCCGTAATAAGTCTTTTCTATATTCTTCGCTAAGAACAGGCAAAGAAATTCTAATAACATCTTTCTCAACAATAGGAGATATGCCTAAAGATGATTGCAGAATTGATTTTTCAATTGGCTCAATATACGATTTATCCCAGGGTTGTATAGTAATTTGCCTTGGCCCTGATAAGGATATTGCCGCTAATTGTTTTAATGGAAATTTTTGCCCAAAAGCCTGAACAACTATGTCTTCAACTAAAGACGGAGAAGCTTTCCCTGTTCTAAACTTTATAAATTCTTTTTCTAAAAAACTTATTGTTTTTTCAAGTTCAGGTTTAATTTTATCTATAATTTCTTTGTACATATGTTAATTATATTATTAATAGATTGGCTCTATTGTTATTAATAAATTCTCTAAAGCTAATTTAGGATTTACGTTAGTCGTTGAAATTAAAAATTTTGTCTGCTGAATATTTAGTATAATATTTTTTAATTTAGATAAGGAATATCTGTTGAAACCGCTTATCTCTTTTTTCCCATATAGTTTAGACAAAAAAATGTTCCGCAGATATCTTAACCAAATATCTAAAGTTTCAATTAAATTTTCTTTTTCTTCGGACATATTTTTAGCGTATTTAAAACGAAATCCAATTTCAGAACTAGCAATTTTAACAATATCTGAAACAATTTTCTTTTGACCTTCAAACTTTTTAGAATCCAAAATAAAATTTAAAGCTATGCCAGGTCTTCCAAAAGAAAGTCTAGAAAATTCTTTTGAACGCTGTTCTCCTATTCCTTGTTTTATAAGATAATTTTCAATTTCGGTCGCGCTGACTGTTGAGAATCTTATTCTCTGTAAACGGGAAAGAATCGTGGGCAATAACGTTTCGGGATATTCTGTAATTAAAATTAAGATCGTCTTGCCTTTTGGTTCTTCAAGTTCTTTTAAAAAAGAATTTTGAGCTTCTAGTGTCATCAAGTGCGCGTTGTCAATAACCGCAATCTTAAAAGTGTCTAAATATGAATAGAAAGATAATTTGGCGATAAGCTCTCTGATTTGGGATATTTGAATTGATTTTTTAGAAGCTTCCGGTTCAATTAAACTAAAATCAGGATATACGCCTTTTTCAATATCTTTACAGTTCTTACAAATTTTACAAGGCTTTGTTTCGCCGCTACAATTTAAATATTGCGCAAATTCAAACGCTAAGGCTTTTTTACCCAAATGCTCCTGTCCACAAAATAAAAGCGCGTGCGGAATATTTTTGTTCTTCGCTATTCTTTCCAAAAATTCTTTTTGGCGTTGATGCCCAATTATCATTTTTTCGTCATTATGCTCTTTTTGTAAGCGTTTAAGTTTTCTAAAACAACTCCTGTCCCCTTTGCCACGCATAATAAAGATTCGTCTGCCAAAAAACAAGGAACACCAGTAGTTTTAGAAATAAGCTCATCTATATTCCTAAGCATTCCCCCTCCTCCGGAAACGACCATTCCTTTATCCATTATATCTGCTGAAAGTTCTGGAGGCGTTTCTCTTAAAACAGCCTTGATAACTTGAATAATTTCATCAAGCCTGTCATAAATCGCTTCATGGATTTCATTGGACGAAATTTTGAAATTGCGCGGCAATCCTGAAATTAAATCTCTTCCTCTAATCTCTAACTCTTTTTCTTTCCCATTTTCTGTGTCAACAGAAAGATCAGACGAATTATTAGCGTTTAATCTTAGAACGCTTTTTGAATTATTGGTTTCTTTTGAAAAAATATTTTTATTGGAAGCGTTAAAAGGCAAAGCGGTTCCTATCTTTATTTTAATTTCTTCCGCGGTCTGCTCTCCAATAGCTAAATTATGTTTACTCTTTATATAATTTGAAATTGCTCTATCTATTTTATCTCCACCAACTCTCAAAGAAGACGAAGTTACTATGCCTCCAAGAGAAATTACGGCTACCTCTGATGTTCCTCCGCCAATATCAACAATCATATGGCCAGAACAAGAATTAATAGGAATACCTGCTCCAATAGCGGCAAGAATGGGTTCTTTCGCAATATAAACTGCTTTTGCTCCAGCCGACATACCTGCTTCCACAACAGCCCTCTTTTCGGTTGAAGTTATTCCAGCCGGAACGCCGACTAATAATTCAGGTTTAAAAAAATTAAAAAGACCAAGGCTTTTTTTTATAAAATATTTTATCATTGCTTGAGTGACACGGTAATCAGCAATTACTCCGTCTTTTAAGGGCCTGTAAACTTTAATCGTATCAGGCGTCCTGCCTGTCATTTCTTTGGCTTCTTTTCCAACAGCCAGAACCCTGTTTTCAGAAATACCGACAGCAACAACCGATGGCTCGTTTAAAACAGGCCCTTTGCCTGGAAGAAAAACTATAGAGTTACAAGTCCCCAAATCAATTCCTATTTTTTTTGATAACATAATTTAATCTCAATGTCTTAAAATAGACTAATAAATTAAAATGTTTATATATCGAAATATATGTAGCAACCAATATTTTCAGATAACTTTCGCAAGCGACTAAGTATGGTTCCCTCCCTATGGCGGGATTAGTCGCTGAGAATGTAGTTAGTCAAACCGCGTAGGGGTTTGAATTAGCAATAGCTGAAAATATTGGTTGCTATGTATATTCAATGTTTTAACAAATATTTAAATATCCTTGACTCTTTTTATATCTGCTCCTAATTTTTGTAAACGCTCTTCAATTCGTTCATAACCTCTATCAATTTGATATATATCTCCAAGAACTGTTTCTCCTTTAGCTATCAATCCTGCGATAATTAAAGCAGCTCCAGCGCGCAGGTTAGAGCTTGGAATTTCAATGCCGTGAAGCTCTGTAAACCCTTTTACAATTGCTCTGTGCGGATCACAAAAAATTATACTAGCCCCCATTTTATTTAAGTCTTCCAGATACCTAAGTCTTCCTTCAAATAAAGGATCTTGAATTAAAGTAAGGCCTTTACTTAACGTAGCCAAAACTCCAAGTTCAGGCTGTAGATCAGTATGAATTCCAGGATAAGGCAAACTTTGAATTTTATCCATCGTGAGCCTGCCTGATGGAAAAACTTTAATTAATTTTGGGCCTAAAATCTCAATTTTTGCCCCAAAATCTTTTAATCTTTTTAAAAAAAGTTCTAGAAAGGAAAATTCGGCATTTTCGATTAACACTTCCCCTTGTGTCGCTAAAGCCGCTACGATAAAAGTTCCCGCTTCTATTGGATCTGACATCAAATTATGACTAAAACCTTTTAGTTTTTTATTTCCAAAAATCTTCACTGAATTAGCTCCATTGTATTCAATTTTCGCTCCCATTTTTCTAAGAACGCTTACCAATTCCTGAACTTGGTAATCTTGGTCAGCAATTTTTAAGACAATTTCTTTTGGCTGAGACGCGGAATAGGAAAGAATGTTTTCGGTTGCGGTAACGCTAAATTCTTTAAGAATAATTTTCATTATTCTTTTTAGAATTTTCCCTGTTTTGGAATAAGAATTTTCATACAAAGGCTTAAAGTCTGAATTTTTTTCAAAAAAATAACAATTATTTTTTAAAGAAGATTTGACGCCTATTTGTTCAAAAGCGTCTAAATGAGTATCTAAAGATCTAGCGCCTATCAAACATCCCCCCGGCAAAGGCATTTTAAGATTAGAGAATCTTGTCAAAAGAGGGCCTAGGATTAAAATTGAACCCCTCAAAAATCCAACCAATTTTGGAGAAAGTTTTGTAGGATTGATGTTTGAAGATTTTATTTTAATTTTTCTTTTACCCAACCAAGAAACTTCGGCTCCAAGTTCTTTTAAGACATCAATCATTCTAAAGACATCTTCAATCAGCGGAAGGTTTCCAATAACACAAGGCTCTTTTGTTAGAAGAGCCGCAGACAAAATTGGAAGAGCCGCGTTCTTTGAACCCATTATGGCAACAGTTCCTTTTAAAGGTTTTCCCCCTTTAATTACAAATTTTTCCGAAGAATTTGACATTTGAATTGAACGCGTTTAGCTTGATTGCGTTGTAGGATATTATGGTTAGAATTTTGACATTTATTATAGTATATCTTAATCTAAAAGATTCAAGTTGGCAAGCGCGCTAAGCTCTGCTATTATGTATAGAATATGAACAAAAAATTTAGAACTACTTTATTTATATCGCTTGCAATTCTTTTTATGATAACAGCTCCCCTAACTGTTTTGTATTATATGGGATGGCGTTTTGATTGGACAACAAAGGCAATCACCCAAACAGGAATTTTTTATTTCAAAGTTTATCCAAGGGAGAGTAAAATTTATATTGACCACGAATTTGAAAAGAAAACAAGCTTTTTTTTTAATTCAGCTCTAATTGAAAATCTTGCCCCTAAAAAATATTTTGTCCAAGTTAAAAAAGAAGGATTTCATACTTGGGAAAAAAATTTAGAAATTAAAAAAAGAGAAGCCACAGAAATAAAAAACATCACTTTAATTCCCACCAATCCAAAGTTTACGGTTGTGGCAGAAATAGAAAATTTTTACCCTGCGCCAGATAACCAAAAAATCGTTTTCCAGGAGATAGTTGAAATATCGGCTATATCCGAAAAAGGCATTCCGCTAAAACGTAAAATTTGGTCTTTAAAACTTTTTGACCTAGAAAAAAATCTTAAAAGCAAGCTGATAGATCAAAACGATCTTATAGCGCAAATTACAAAATTGGGCAAAACCCCCTTAGAAATTAAAAATTCATATCAAGAAAACAATGGTTCAGAAATTAAATTAACTGAATTAAAATTTTCAAGCGATTCAAAAAGAATATTAATTGAAACAAGACAAATAGATCCCGTAACAGAAAAGAGCGAGTTGAGATATTTTACTTTAGAAATAGACAAAGCGCCTGATTCCTTAGAAGTTATTCCTCTGCCAAATCAAGCAGAGAACATTCAAATAGAAGCTATTTATTTTTCCGAAAAAGAGTTTGAAGAGTTTTTAATAATATCTCAAAGTTTGAAAAACGAAGACAAAAGCAAAGAAGCGCGAGTAATCAACAGACTAGAAGAAAATACCACTCCCCCTGTTCTAAACAACTTAGCGTCAATTTCAATTATTGGCGGAGATATCTATTATATTGATAAATCAGGTTTCGTCTTTAAAGATAGCTTTTCTTTTGACAGAAAAGAAAAATTAAATTTTAAATCTTTTTACCTAAACCCTGAGAACGAATACGAGATATACGCGCAGAATTTTAACGTATTTCTAAGAGATAATAATACCTTGTATTTACTAGATAGAGATAAAAAAGTTTTTGAAAAAATTTACGAACCTGTTCAAGATTTAAAATTCTCGCAAGATTTAAAGAAAACAGTCTATCATAACGATTATGAGTTGAATTTATTCTTCTTAGAAAAAGTATACGACGAACCAGAAAGAGATAAACATGAGAACATATCTTTAATTCGCCTTTCAGAAAAAATTGACACTGTTTTTTGGTATACAAACCACTATTTATTACTTGCCACAGAAGATACAATAAAGATTATTGAAATAGACAACAGGGACAGGGTTAATGTTGTGGGCCTTATAGCGTTAGAACAACTGAATCCGTTTAAAAACGCAATAGATTCAGAAGAAGAATCAGAAAATTTAAACATTTCTGCTAAAGAAAAATCCCCGCTTTCAGAAAAAGCCAGGACTAAAGTGTTTTGGAATCAAAGCAATAATAAAATATATATTTTATTTAAAGGAAATCTGTATTCTTCTGAAGAGTTAATTCGCTAAATTAATTTTTGAATTTAGCTTTGAGATTGTATTTTGGTCTTTAAATCTTCCCATTTCATTTCTTCGGGCTCCCCTATTTTACAAACTTCTTTAAATTGGCAATAACGACACTGCGAATCGCTCGGATATTTAGAAAGACGCGAAGGCACAATATTAGAATCAATTTGTTCTTTAAGGTTGACGAGACCTTTTAAAAGAAATTCTGTTCGTTCTTGATCGTAAGCAATGAAAAATTCTTTTAGTTGCTGGTTGTCTTTATTAACATAAAGCAATATGCCTTTTAAAATTTCAAAATAATGTAAATATAATTGCAATTGGTCGATATTGTCTCTTTTGGGTTGTGTTAAATACTTAAAACCCAAACTATTAATGCTTTTTATATCAAGCACATAAAGCTCTTTGCCATCGCTCACTATCGCGTCAGCTCGACCTGAAACTATCTCTTGAGGAGGTATGTTCACTTCAGAACTAACAATATGAATATCCCGCGCGCTTAATAACGATTGCATTATAAGTTGATGAATATGATCTCCGTGATCAAATATTCTTAAAATATTTGCTTCCATTTCTTTTTTGGGAGCATTTTTAAATTTAAAAAAAATTGAACGCGGGCATTTTCCCGCGTCTGAAATATAGAAATGATTCTGGTCTTTATCTTTCTGTTTATCCAAATAAAATTTATCAATGATTTCTTTTAGCATTGAAAATTAAACGCGATTACTTAATTTTATATACGCAAAAATCTTAGTAAAGCAAACCGCGCAAGCAATTAAATATAACTTTTCCCGTTTTAGCAAAATTAGTTATTGAAAATGTAGATAGTCAAACCGCGTAGGGGTTTTAACTAGTAATAGCTGAAAATATTGATTAGCGCGTAAAACAGTTGTTGTTTTCTATCTTTTCTGCCATTGCGGAGCCCGACGCGCTCGTTTTAATCCGAATTTTTTTCTTTCTCGTTTCCTTGGATCTCTTGTCAAAAACCCCGCTTTACGCAATCTTTTGCGAAAATCAGGATTAAAATCAACCAATATCTTTGCTATTCCATGTCTAACCGCTTCGGCTTGAGCAGAAATTCCTCCTCCCTTTACGACTGCTAAAACTCTAAATTTATCAAGAGATTTCATTTTTCTAAGAGAATCTGTGGCAATTTGCTCAAGGTCAGAAGTATAGAAATAATCTTTACAAGGCTTCCCATTAATCAAAATTTCTTTCTTGCCTTTTGTAAAAATCCTTATGCGCGCTATTGCTCTTTTGCGTTTGCCCGTGCTTTCCATATACTTTTCTGGCTTCATGTCTTTAACATCTTTTTTAACCGGTTTTTTGCTCTCCGCTTTTAAGACTGGCTTGGTTGTTTTTAATTTTTCCTTTTTGGGTTCTTTTTTTGGTTCTTTTTCTATTGTTTTAGTCGTTTTCATATAATTAAAATTTTATCTTTTTTACTATCGTTTAACCTAGTTCGTTTAACAATAAAAGTTTTCAGATAACTTTCGCTTAGTAACTAAGCATAGTTCCCGCCGTATGGTGGGATTAGTCGCTGAGAATGTAGCTAATCAAACCGCGCAGGGGTTTGAACTAGCGGTACTTAAAACTTCTTATTGTTAAGCGAACTATTATTCTTTTTGCTTTGTTGCCAAGCAATTACTCTACTTTTAAGCGTTTAATTCGTTTAGCTCTCAACTTATTATTAGGAAGCATTCCAAAAACAGCTTTTTTAAAAACTTTTTCAGGATCCTTTTCAAAAAGTTTTTCGAAAGTAATTTCTTTCATTCCACCTAAATAACCGCTATGATGATAATAAATTTTATTTTGCTTCTTATTGCCTGTAATTTTTATTTTATTGATATTTTTTACAATCACAAGATCGCCCGTATTTTTGTTTGGAGCAAAATCTATTCTGCTTTTGCCTTGTAATAACACAGCGACTTTTACCGCCAATCTGCCTAAAACTTTATCCGTAGCATCTATTGTATAAGTTTTATTATCCATAAATTTAAGTATTTCTAAATTTTATAATCATTCAACTAATTCTATTATCGCCATTTTCGCCCCATCAGATTTTCTTTGGCCTATTTTGATAACTCTAGTATAACCTCCCGGTCTGTTTTTATATTTCGGAGCAATTTTGTCAACTATTTTTTTAACTAAATCTTCTGAAAAATATTTCGCCAAAATACGCCTTGAAGCTAAATCTTGTTTTTTGGCGCGAGTTATAAGCTTTTCAGCAAAGCTTGAAAGCTCTTTGGCTTTTGCTTCGGTTGTTTTGATTTTCTCGCACAAAAAAAGAGATCTTGATAAAGATTTCAGTAAAGCTTTTCTTTGGTCTTTTTCTCTTGAAAATTTTCTGCCTTTTTTAAGTTTTTTCATTATTTATTAGATTCTAATTTTAATCCTAATTTTTTCAACACTTTTTTAATTTCCTTTATTCCTTGAGCGCCTATTCCTTCAAATTCTAACAACTCTGCCTCGTTTTGTTTTAAAATACCTTTAATGTTTTTAATATTCTTATCTGACAACGCTTTTAAGATTCTAGCAGATAATCCTAAATCTTCAATCTTAGTTTTAGAAGGATCTTTTTCCGTTTTCGCGTCATTTGTTTGTTCAGCGGCTAACTTATCTTCTTTTTTATTCTCTTCTTGCGCGAGCTTGTCTCCCTGCTCTTTTTTTAACGGCGTAAAGCTATCTCTAAATAAAGAAAAGTGATTTATTAAAATTTCGGTCGCTCCCTCAAAAGCCTGTTCGGGAGTTAATGTTCCATCGGTCTCAATTTCCAAACGCAATCTGTCAAAATCTGTCCTTTCGCCAACACGCATATTTTCAACTTGATAACTTACTTTTTTTACAGGCGTAAAAATAGCATCAATAGGCATAGTTCCTATTTCTAATTTTTCGTTTTTCTTTCTTTCTTCTACTGGCTCATATCCAATTCCTTGGCTTATTTGAATTTCCATCTCTAATTCAGCTTTCGCATTAGTTAGGGTGGCGATATGGCAAGATTTATTCACTAACTCAACTTGACTAGGACAATCAAAATCAGAACCCTTAACTTGTTTTTCTCCTTTTATTTTTAAAAATGCTTTTTGTGATTCAGAGCTATAAATTTTAAACCTCATTTGTTTTAAATTCATCATAATAACGACAATGTCTTCTAAAACACCTGGTATTGTTGAGAATTCGTGTTGGACACCCTTAATCTTAACTTGTGTTACGGCAGCGCCGGGTAAAGAAGAAAGCAAAACTCTTCTTAAGCTGTTTCCAATAGTTATTCCATAGCCTGGGTACAATGATTCAATCTCAAAACAGGCCCAGTTGTCTTTTTTCTCTATAATTTTAGGTTCTTTTGGTAAAAGTATCATAGTATTATGCTATTAAAGAACACTAGACAATAGACAACGAACAATTAAATTATTTACTATCCCCTATGCCGTTTTATAATTTAATCATTTATGCGTTATTCATTGTTCAGTGTTGCTTGATTTTAGCGTGAATAAAACTCAAAAATAGCGGAAATTTCAGCAGGCGGAACCGCTTCCTCAAAAGATGGATCTGCGCTGATTTCCCCTTCCATTTTTTTCGTATCAATTTTAATCCAAGCAGGCGCTTTGTGCTTTTCTAAAACCGAAGAAAGATTTTCGAAAATAGGTTTCTTTTTCGATGTTGGATTTAAGCTTATTTTGTCCCCTATTTTTGTCTCAAAAAAAGGAATATTAACTATCTTTCCGTTAACTAAAAAATGCTTGTGGCTAACAATTTGACGCGCTTGTCTTCTGGAAGGAGAAAACCCCATTCTAAAAACCACATTATCTAAACGACTCTCTAATTTTTTTAAGAGTAATTTGCTTGTATCTTCTTCGTTTATTTTATTTTTTGCTAAAATAGCGTCAGAATCTTTTACTTCTTTTTTAAAAGAAGTCTTTCTAAAAGATTTTTTCTGCTTGCCTAAAACTTCTTTAACGTATTTTTTAAATTGATTTTCTTTTAGGTTATACCAATTTCTCAATTTCTGTTTTTCTTTCAACTCTTTGCCGTATTCAGAGGTCATTTTTCTTCTTTTGCCGCCTCTGCTTCTAACTATATGGGTTTGAGCCGCCATAGGACACTTAGGCGAAAAACATCTCTCGCCTTTAAGAAAAAGTTTTTGTCCCAATCTTTTACAAATTTTACATTTATTATTATTCATATTATTTCTAAATTTTACACTCTTCTTGCTTTTGGAGGCCTACAACCATTGTGCGGTATTGAAGTTAAATCTGTAATTGAAGAAATGCTTAATCCGTGCGAAGCCAAAGACCTAATAGCTGAATCCCGTCCAGACCCTATCCCTTTTACCAGAATAGCAACTTTTTCAATACCTATCTTTTTTGTGGCTAAGGTTATAGATTCGGCCACTTTGGAAGCGGCAAAAGGGGTGGCTTTTTTTGTTCCTTTAAATCCAATTGATCCCGCGCTTGCCCAAGTTAAAACGTTTCCTTCTAAATTGGTTAAAGTAATTAGGGTGTTGTTGTAAGAAGAAGAAATATAAACTCTACCCTCTTTTGTCTTAGAGTTTGTTGAAACCTTAATGTCTTTCTTCATTTTCGCTTCTAGCGTGTCTTTTTCTTCTAAAAGCGTTTCTTTTGATTTTTTTATTATTCTTTTCTTACCCATAAATATCTATGTTTTTAAACATTTAAATCACTTATTTGGAATCTGCCGACTTCTTGCCAGAACCAACTGTCTTTCTCACATTGCCGCGAACAGTTCGACTATTGGTTTTTGTTCTTTGTCCTCGCAACGGCAATCCTTTTGAACTCCGCATTCCCCTATAAGAACTAATGTCTTTTAGTCTTTTTATGTTTAACATTATGTTTCTTTTAAGATCTCCTTCTGTTTTATATTTGCTTTCAATAATTTCCCTAATTTTATTAATTTCTTCAGGTTTCAATTTAGAAGCTCTTTCAACTGGATTAACTCCGGCTTCTTTTATAATTTTGCGACTTGAAAAAAGGCCTATTCCGTATATATAGGTTAACGCGACTTCTATTTGTTTTTGTTCGGGAATATTAATCCCAGCAATTCTAATCATAAAAATATATTGATAATTGATATATATATAGCAACCAATGTTTTCAGATAACTTTCGCAGGTGGCTAAGTATGGTTCCCGCCGTATGGCGGGATTAGTCGCCGAGAATGTAGCTAGTCAAACCGCGCAGGGGTTTGAACTATCGGTAGCTGAAAACATTGGTTGCTATATACTGGTATTTAGGTATATATTTAAATTTTCAAACAAAAATTATCCCTGTCGTTGTTTGTGCTTTGGGTTTTTGCAAATTACATAGACTTTCTTTTTACGTCTAACTATTTTACAATCTTTACAAATTTTTTTTACTGAAGAATGAACTTTCATATGTTAACGAACAGCGAACAGTGAACAGCGAACAATAAAATTATTTACTATCTCCTGTCTATACTTATTTGTTCATTGTTAGTTGTTCATTGTCCGCTGATTTACTTACCTCTATATACTATTCTTCCCCTACTTTTATCGTAATCACTCATTTCTACGATAACTTTGTCACCAGGCAAAATTTTAATCCTATACATTCTTAGTTTTCCCGCTAGGTGAGCAATTATCTCATCTCCATCTTCTAGTTTTACTTTAAAATGAGCGCTTGGCAAAGCGTCCACGACAAAACCATTTTTTCTATAAACTTTTTTATTTGATTTTTCCATTGATACAATTAGTCAATTTAACAAAGTTTTCTTAATTAGTCAAGCTTTAATTTCAATTCAATTTTATCAAGATCATCTGAAATTTTCCTTCTAAAAAGAGGCTGGGCTTTTATTTCTACATTATTAATACCAGAAAAATTTTCTAGAAATATTTTAGCTTCGTCTAAAGATTTGCCACAAAGAGCTTTTTTAAGTTCCTCTGTTTGAATATCTGAATACGCTTTAGCTTTAATCTTTAAGTTTAGTTCAATTTTTCCAGACTTTATGTCAACTGATTTTATATAATAATTAATTTCCAAACTTTCTGTTTGGAATTTTTTCTCCGCGGGAATATTTAGATCAAGAAGAGTTTTGGCAAATTTTTCCATATTCTTTTTATCAAAAGCAACGCCTTTAGAGTTAATTTCCAGCTCATAGCTAAAACTTTCTGTCTTGCTTCCTGCTTCAACCGATGCTTTTGCTTCTATGATTTCTTGCGAAATTGCCTCATCTTGGAGTATGAAACCCGAAGAAAGATTGGATTGCAGAAACTCTTTTCTTTCTGCTTTAGCTTTTGCGGTTAAATTATGTAACGCTTTATCTAAATCTTGCGCTGTTACCTGCGCTGTTTCTCCTTTAAAACCTCCTTTCATAGAATCAAAAGATTTTCCGTAAAAACTGGTGTATCTTGGAGTTCCCGCAAAGCCAGGAATAGAAAAAGTAGAAGCCCCTATGTTGTATTCCTCTCCTGTTTCAGCCGCCCTAACTTCTATATCAGCATAACCAGCGACAAACTTTCCGTCTTTATATTGACCGCCAGGAATAACTTCGTTTTTAATGGATTTGAATAATTTTTCTTCAGACGAAACAAAACGCGTATTCGCGACTAATCCTTGCGAGTTAGTAGAATAATCATTATAAACGCGAATTATTCCTCTTGCTTCTGATTCGCTAACAGTCTTGCCTGAAGCTGAAAATTCCTCTATATATTTTTTTTCGTCGCTAAGGATTTTGCCTGGAATAATTTCGTCTTTTATCCATTCTGTTGGATTAAATTCATCGTAAAAAGCGTCAAGCGTAAGTGTTCTTTCAAAGGTGATGATCTCTGTTTCTGGAAAAATATCAATTTTCGTTTTAGAAAAAAGGAATAATCCTAAAACTATGCTTAGAACCAAGGCTATTGAAGATAAAAACAAGCTTTTTGAAACAATTTTCTTTTTAGGGTGTTTAGTTCTAATATTTTTTTCCTTTATTCTGTTAAAATAATTCAGCGGTTCCTCTGCTTGGTATTTCTTTTTTTCTTTAAATTCTTTTATTTTTTCGGAATATTTTGTTTTTTCTGGAGGAATAATGTCAAAAAATTTTTTAGCCATTAGTTAATAGAATTAGAAATTAATAAGCAAGGCGCGTTTTGTGGCTGTTTTAAAATTTTCACCCTATTTTGCGTTTCCGGAAGACCTTTGGATAGAATAAAATCTATTTCCTTCTCCTCGTTTCCAATCTTAATTAAACTCTCTTGTATTTCTGGGAGCTGACTAGCGCCTCCAAAAATAAAAATATCAACTGGAAAAATTTCACCCCCATTTATTTTTTTAATTTCAGCTTTAAAGTTTCGAATCCAATCATTTTTAGTTGTTTCTAAAATTTCTTTGATTCTTTCCACGCTTTCAGGGCTTAATAGCTTTTTTGAATATTTTTCTTTTAATTCTCTAGCTCTTTCTTCTTCTATCCCAAAAGAATCACACAATTTTTGAGAAAACGCTCTGCCGCCTATCTTAAATTCACCTATTTTGCTTAAATTACCCCTTTTTACTAGAAAAAATTGCGTAATTTCTCCACCAATATCAATAAAAATAGTATCGTTTTCAATGTCTCGCAAAACTCGCAAGCTCTGATAAGGATAAATCACTTTTACTTTCTTAGAAATAAATCGCGCTAAATTTTCACTAAGTTTTTTATTCCCTTGTTTATAATTAAGATTGAAGGCAGAACCAGTTTCAATTATTAAATCTTCTATAATTTCTCGTATGTTTGTTAAATAATTTTTAGGTAAAAAATTTATTAAAACCTTAAAGCCTAAAAATTCTCCTCTATAATCTTGAAGGCTCGGAACTAAATAACCATCAATTTTTATTTCTACAAATTTTAATGAAATTATTTTAATGTCTTGCGGTAAAATTCCAAAATTTTGAGCAAATTCTTGTAAAACTTTTCCTTTAACGTTTGCTAAAACTTGTTCATAAATATCTTCTGCTTCAATCTTAGAAATTTTTTTATCGGCTTTTTCTCTTTTTAAAAAAGATGAAACAATTCTTGATTTTAAAAAAGTCGCGGGTAGACTTAATAAGATCGTTTCGTTTAAGTTTTTGTATTTTTCATTCAACTTTAAGTTTTCTGAATACAAATTAAATAAAGCGAATTTTTTCTTAAGGTTTAATTTTAGCGCGATTGATTTTATGGAATTTAGAATTGTCTGCTTCAAAATATTTTTTTGGAAATTTGTATTGTCAAAAGGCCCGCATTCTTTAAAATATTCCGTAGAATTTCCTAAAACAACAATCTTTTTTTCGTTTCCGTCTCTTGATTGTTCTTTTCTAAACAGAATCGCCTTGACCGCTTCAGTTCCAATATCTAAACATAAAAAAAATTGTTTTCTGGTTTTCTTTTAAAGAATTTTAAATTCATCAAATTATTTCCTTATAAAAATCCAAGGGAAATTATTTATTTTATAATATATCATCTTATCAAAAATAACATATTTATCAAAATTCCTATTTAAGGCCTTACTCTAAAATAGCCTTAATGCGTCTAACGCCCGCGCTTGAAGATTCTTGTTTAATGATTCTAAAATTCCCCAATTCTGATGTTTTTTCTATATGCGGTCCAGCGCAAACCTCTTTTGAGAAATCTCCAATAGAATAAACACTTACTCTTTCTGGGTATTTTTCCTTAAAAAAAGCCAAAGCGCCCGATTTTACGGCTTCTCTAAAAAGCATTTCTTGTTTTTTAACTTTTAAATTTTCTTTAATTTTTTGATTAACAATATTTTCAACTTTTTTTAGTTCTTCTGGACTTAGTTTTTGAGGATAAGAAAAGTCGAAACGCAATCTAAGAGAACTAATATCAGAACCCATTTGTTTAATATCTTTTCCTAAAACCTGCCTAAGAGCTTGATGCAATAGATGTGTCGCTGTATGCAGTTTTGTTGCTTGATAAGTCGCCTTTTTACCGATTCCTCCGAATTTCTTTTCAGCTCCAATCCTAGAAATTTCTTGATGTTTTTTAAGCGCTTCCAAAAAATCTTTTTTCTCTATCGTAAATCCTTTTTCTGCCGCTATTTCCTGCGTGAGCTCTAAAGGAAAGCCATAATTTTGATAAAGATCGAAAACCACTTGCCCTGGAATAATTTTATGCCTTGAATCTAACTCAAGTGATTTGAGTAATTTTTCAAACTGTTTAAGCCCTTTTTCCAAAGTCATTTCAAATTTATTTGCTTCATTTTCCATAATAGTTAGTACAGTTTTCTGATTGTTAAAAATTTCCGGATAAATTTCTTGATATAAAATAATAACTTTTTTCGCGAGAATTGATAAAAATCCCGAAGAAAGACCTAAGATTTTCCCGTAACGGATCATTCTCCTAATAATTCTTCTTAAGATATACCCTCTCGCGCTATTGCTGGGACTTACTCCAGCGCTTATCAAGAAAACGCTTCCCCTAATGTGATCCGCGATAATTCTAAAACTTTTTTTATTATTTTCGTATTTTTGGACAGAAATATTTTCTATTTCTTTTAGAATAGAATTGAAAATATCCGTTTCGTAAACAGAGTCTTTGTTTTGTAGAACAGAAAGCAAACGCTCAAATCCAATACCCGTATCAACGTTTTTTTGCGGTAATTTAGAATACGTTTTGTCTTGGTTCTTATTGTATTCCATAAAGACAAGATTCCAAAGTTCTACAAACCGATTACACTTTTCGCAGTTAGGTCCGCATTTTGGATCTTGGCATCCATATTTAACGCCCCTGTCGTAATGAATTTCAGAACAAGGCCCACACGGCCCTATTTCTCCAACAGGTCCCCAAAAATTATCTTGGAACCCAAACTCTACGATTCTGTTAGAAGGAATTCCATTTTTTTCCCAAATTTTAAAAGACTCGTTGTCGCGTGGGATGCTTTTATCTCCTTTAAAAATAGTTATCCAAAACTTATTTTTATCTAAACAAAGTTCGTTAACAAAAAAATCAAGAGCCATCTCAATAGCTCCTTCTTTAAAATATCCTTTTTGAGAATCTTCGCCAATAGACCAATTTCCCATCATCTCAAAAAAGGTATTGTGGGTATCGTCTCCAACTTCTTCAATGTCAGGAGTCCTAAAACATTTTTGAATAGAACATAAATGCCTTTCTTTAAAATCATTTAAAATATCTTCCTCGCCCGAGAGGTAGGGTATAAATTGTTGCATTCCGGCTGAAGTCAAAAGAACTGTTTCATCTTTAGGAATTAACGAACTTGAAGGCACGATTTTGTGCCCTCTTTTTTTGAAGAATTTTAAAAATTTTTGACGAAGCGCCATTGAATTCATAATTGGCTGAAATTATTATAAATAATTTATCTAAGATATTGTTTTTGTTATTTTAATAAAATCTTTAGCGTTTAAAGAAACTCCTCCGACAATAACACCCTGTAACCCCGCTTTGTCAATATAATCGGTGACATTTCGGCTATCAACGCTTCCTCCATAAAGAATCAAAATTTTTTCAGCAATTTTAGCATTATAAATTTCAGAGATAATCTTCCGTATAAAAAATGCTACCTTCTTGACTTCCCTAAAATCGCACGGTTTTTTGCTTCCAATCGCCCAAATAGGCTCGTATGCCACACAAAAATTTAAATTTTTAAATTGAAAACCTGAAATTCCTTTTAGGGCCGATTTTATTTGTTGTCTTAAAGCTCTTTTAGTTCTGCCCTTACTTTTTTGCTCTTTGCTTTCGCCAATACATAAAACAGGATTTATTTTTTCAGACAAAACAGCTTTTAATTTTTTGTTTATGGCAATATTTGTTTCGTTAAAATACTTGCGTCTCTCGGAATGGCCTATAATAACATATTCGCAACCCAAATCTTTGAGCATTAAAACTGAAATTCCTCCTGTGTAAGCGCCTTTTTTCTCCCAAAAACAATCTTGCGCGCCTAATTTTAAGAAACCAGATAAACTCTTTTTTAAATCATTCAAATAAACAAAGGGAGGACAAAAAACTATCTCTGTTTTCTTATTAGGGCTTATTTCTTTCTTAATTGAATTAAAAAAAGAATTAACTTTAACCACGCTATTGGGATTCATTTTCCAATTCGCGACAATAATCGGCTTATTCATATTTTTTTTAAGCATAACCATTAAACCTGTTCAAAGCCAATAAACCTAAAATAAATTAAGCATAACCTAATTATTCTTGGGACAATAAATTGTATCTTTCTATTCCCGCGGCATATAATTTTTGGATTTGCGCAGGACCCAAGGCTTTTTTGTAAACACGAACATCGGCAATAAGTCCGTCTATAGTAGGAGAACCCGAACCCATTCTGCCAATCGTTAGATTAGAAGAAGCCGGGATTCCTATGTTTCCGCTCCAATTGCTTGTGTTGTCTCTCTCGCCGTCAAAATATATCTCTAACATTTGATTATTAAAAGTTCCCACAATATGATGCCATTTGTTCAAAGATACATCTTGCGTGCCAGTTACAGAATGTTCTGTTGAGTTCCATATAGAAAATTTCACCCTATTGTTACCACTGCTATTATCAATTTTCAGTCCATAACCATTTTGAGCGCCAGCGTTTCCAGTATTAGAAATTATGTATTCGCCCGCGCTTGCTCTTCTGGGATAAACCCAAGCTTGAATAGTTATTTCTCCAGAGATGCTATTTAAAGTAGCATTACTGCCACAATCAACATAATCATTTACTCCGTCAAAAGATAAAGAACAACCGTCGTTATTAGGAGTATCGTGGCGCGTGCATTGATACTGCGCCTCATGGATAACTCCACTGTTGCCATAACCGCTCATATCTACTGCTGTTCCACCCGCGCCTTCATTAAAATTCCAGATTCCCGTTGCTTCAACCGCGAGAGAATGGTGGGTTTGGCTTTGAAATTGAAGACCATTAGAAATTTTAGCTTTTTCTCTTGCTCCGGATAACGACACATAAACAATGCTGGATAAAATCCCTATAATCGCAATAACTACTAATAACTCTATTAACGTAAAAGATTTTTCTCTCATGATTTTTTTAGAATAAAAAACAATCTCGTTTAAAATTATTTTTTTATTCTAAGTTAATGAATATAATTTTATTATTTATTGTTTTCTAAGATAAGTTGCGGCTTTTTCAGGCTCAATTGTTGAAATTTCCATTTGAGTGCCAATTTCAAAACCCGCCAAGAAAGATGTTTTCGGTAATATTGTCCAATGCCAGTGATAATAATCGTAATTTCTTCCATCACAAGGAGCTGTGTGTAAATAAAAATTATAAGCAGGCTTGTTTAAACCCTTAAAAAGTTTTTGTAATGCTTGTTGAAAAGCTTCAGCGAGAAAATATTTTTCTTGTTCTGTAATCCGTTCAAAATACGGCAAATGTTTTTTCGGAGAAATAATAACTTGAAAAGCTGTCTTTGACGCGAAAGGACAAATTATTAAAAAATCTTTATTCTCAAAAACAATTCTTTTTTTATTTTTCTTTTCCCATTTATTCATTTCGCAATAAATACAACGCTTCTCTTTCTTGTAATAAATTTGAGAATTTAAAAGAGCTTCTTGTAAATCAACGTCAATTAACGGAGTAGTAATTATCTGAGAATGCGGATGTTCAATAGACGCCCCCGCATCTTTGCCATGATTATGGAAAATAGAAATATGGTTAACAAATTTTTCAGGCATTAAGTCAATATATCTTGATTGATAAACATCTATTACCTCTTTTATCTTGTCTATTGAAAATTGAGCCATTTGTTTTTTATGGCTGCGGGTAACTATCACTTCATGGAATCCAGCCGCGTTCATTTGTTTATACAATTTTCCTTCATTGCGTATATCCAGTTTAGCTAAAGGCATAAAAGCCGGATATTTATTAGGAATAACTAAAACTGTCCAATCTTTTGGCAATTCTTGCCAATTTTTACAAAGAACTTTCTTACCCTTAGAGATAACAAGCGTTGGGTTCTTTTGAGTTTTAATCTGGCAAAAAGGACAATTTTTTTCTGATAATTTTTCTTTTAAAGAATCTTTTTTGAAAGTTTCTGGCCTTTTAGCGCGATTAGTCGCTATAACAACCCAATTACCACTTATTGAATCAAGCCGTAATTCTGATGGAAATTCAACTTTTTTCTTTTTTTTACGAAAAGCTTGCATAAAAACGACTAATCCAAAATTCAATTTTTATAATTAATTATATCTTTCTTTGATTTATTATATATTATATCAGTTTTTTAAAAAAAACATAGAGAATAATTCTCCCAAAAAATTAATTTAATTTTGTTAAAATTTGAACTCCGTCTTTAACGGCAACTAAAGTATGCTCAAAATGCGCGGCGAACGAATTATCACGCGTTATATAGCCAAAACCATCTTTTGATTTTTTTAAACGCGCATCCCCTTTTGTTACCATTGGCTCAATACAAAAAACCATTCCTTCTTCTATTTTGGGACCTGTTTTTCTTTTACCATAATTTAAGATTTCGGGATCTTCGTGTAGTTCTTTTCCAATTCCATGGCCGCAAAGTTCTTTAACAATGTTGAATCCCTGGCTTTCAACATATCGCTGGATAGTATTGCCAATATCCCCAAAAGTATTCCCAGGACGGGCTTTTTTAATTCCCCTCTTCAAAGCTTTTTTAGTAACGCTAATTAGTTTTTTATTTTCTAAAGAAATTTCGCCAACCGGCAAAGTTACCGCCATATCAGAATGATAACCTTTCCACAAAACACCGCCGTCTAAAGTAATAATATCGCCTGTCTTTAAAATTCTTTCAGATGGCGCCGCGTGCACAACTTCCTCGTTTACAGAAGTGCAAATCCCAGCCGGAAAACCTTGATAGCCTTTAAAATTAGGTTTCGCTTTGTATTTTAAAACAAGGCTCTCAAAGAGCCTGTTTAATTCGTTTGTTGTAATGCCTGGCCTGACTTTACCTAAAATCTCTTTCATAATGCGAGCTAAAATCTCCGCACTCTCCCGCATTATTTCAACTTCTTGTGGTGTTTTAATAGTTATCATTTAAGTTCTTTTAAAATATCGTTATAGACATTGGAAACTGTTTGCTCGCCGTTAATTCTAATAACCTCTATCTCTTGCTCTTTAAAAAGCTCAAGCACAGGCAAAGTTCTTTCCGCGTATTCTTTTAGTCTTGTTTTAATTGTTTCTGGATCATCCAATCCTTCACGCTTAATAAGTTTTGAGCCATCTAAAGGACAAATTGTAAGTTTTTCGGTTTCTTGATTAAAAAGAATTGGATGCCTCATTAATTCACAAATTTTTCTGTGAGAATTTCTGAAAATAGTTTCTGCAGCGCTAATTTCAATAGAAAAAACTTTAACATTTTCTCTTCCGTAAAGCTCTTTCAGCAGAGGAGAAACTTCTTCTCCTTCTTGAATAGTCCGTGGAGAACCGGCTATAATTAAATTTTTTCCTTCTTTAAATAGATAGTTTATTTTTTCTTTTACTAAATAAGTAACAAATACAGGGCTGCATAAAGAACCTTCTTTCCATAGCTTCTTCTCGTTCAAAACATCGTA
This sequence comes from uncultured Candidatus Saccharibacteria bacterium, assembly GCA_964469955.1. Classification (GTDB taxonomy): domain Bacteria; phylum Patescibacteriota; class Minisyncoccia; order Minisyncoccales; family GWA2-38-27; genus CAYXZK01. Next base: position 25,754 of record CAYXZK010000033.1, read on the forward strand.
TTTTTCTCCTTTAATTTCAATAAATCTATCTTCTGCTGTTTCGGAAAGATTTTCCGCTTCTTGAAATTTTTGTTCTAAGATTTTACTTGTCTCAAAATAATACAGATTTAACTTGTCTGATAAAAGTTCAGATTGAGTGCCTTTGCCTGCTCCAGGGGGACCGAAAAGAATAACAACTTGTTTTTTCATATATATATTTATATTTAAATGTTTTTATTTTTTGTTATTGTCAAACGCAATCTAAACCCTATGTTTGGCAACTAATGTTTTCAGATAACTTTCGCTTAGTAACTAAGCATGGTTCCCGCCGTATGGCGGGATTAGTCGCCGAGAATGTAGCTAGTCAAACCACGCAGGGGTTTGAACTAGCGGTAGCTGAAAATATTAGTTGTCAAACGCAATCTAAACCCTATGTTTGGCAACTAATGTTTTCAGATAACTTTCGCAGGCGACTAAGCATGGTTCCCGCCGTATGGCGGGATTAGTCGCCGAGAATGTAGCTAGTCAAACCGCGCAGGGGTTT
>CAYXZK010000034.1:0-18058 GCA_964469955.1 uncultured Candidatus Saccharibacteria bacterium
TGTAGATTTTGTTAATAAAACAGAAGAAACACGCCAAACAATTAATCGCTTTATTGAAGAACAAACAAATGACAAAATTAAGGATTTAATACCAAAAGGAGTTTTAGATGCTCTAACCCGTTTAGTTCTCACCAATGCAATTTATTTTAAGGGCACTTGGCAGTGGAAATTTGATGAAGCTGACACTTATGAATGCGATTTTAAAATTACTCCAGAAAATATTGTTAAAGTTGATACGATGTATATGAAACCAGATAAAGCTGAATTTAATTATGCTGATTTAGAAAAACTCCAGATTTTGGAATTGCCCTACAAAGGCGATAAAATCTCTATGTTAATTCTATTACCTAAACAAGGCGAGAATTACGATCTTAATACAGGCGAAGTGACTAATCTAAACTATACCCTTGAAGATATTGAATTATCTGCTGAAAAACTTGAAGAATACAAAACAAAAATGCAAATGACAAAATTAGATGGAATTTATCTGCCTAAATTTGAATTTGAAACAAAATATTTTATGAGAAATGTTTTAAGCACTTTGGGAATACCAACTGCTTTCTCAACGCAGGCTGATTTTTCAGGAATGGATGGAACCAAGGATTTATTTATCAGTTCTGTAATCCATCAAGCTTTTGTTAAAGTTGACGAACAGGGCACAGAAGCTGCAGCCGCCACAGCAGTTGTTATGCCAATGAGTATGCCAATACCAAGTAGTATTTTTAGGGCAGACCACCCCTTTATTTTCCTAATTCAAGAAAAAGACACGGGCAATATTTTATTTTTGGGTAAAGTAATTAATCCTACGGAGTAACTATTAGTTAATCGGAACTTGATCTCAATCAACCAATAGTCTGTTGATTTGATTTATTGATTTATATTTGCTATAAAATAATAGGATGTTTTGTAAGATATTTTTATTTTGATGAGAAACAAAATTTTTTTAATTATCCTTTTTGTTTTTGTTTTTGGGGCTGGAATTTGGTTTGGAGAAACAATGGTTGTTTGCGAAATTTGCCCTCCTGAAGATGTTGATTTTTCTCTTTTTTGGAAATCATGGAATGTATTGAAAGAAGAATACGCAAATCCTGAAGATATGGATGCTCAAAAGATGATTTACGGAGCTATTTCTGGAATGGTAAAGTCTTTAGGGGATCCTTATACCGCATTCTTTAACCCAGAAGACGCTCAAAGGTTTTTAGAAGATGTAAACGGAAAATTTGAAGGAGTTGGAATGGAAATTGGAATAAGAAACGAACAGCTAACTGTTATCGCGCCATTAGAAAATACTCCTGCCGCTAAAGCTGGATTGCGGCCTGGCGATAAGATTTTAAAAATTGACGATACTGCTAGCGCGGATATCAGTATTGAAGAAGCAGTTACTCTTATAAGGGGCGAAAAGGGGACAGAAGTAATTTTGACTATTTTTAGAGAAAATTGGGAAGAAACAAAAGAATTTAAAATTCAAAGAGATGTTATTAATATTCCTTCTTCAAAATGGGAATTGCTTGAATCTAATGGAAACCAAAACGAACAAGGCGAAATAGCTCATATTAAAATTTACCATTTTTCCGAAAATTTAGATTCTGATTTCACCAAAATGGCAAATGAAATTTTAAATAGTCCAGCTAAAAAAATAATATTGGACTTAAGAAATAATCCTGGCGGCTATTTAATAAGGGCTCAAGATATCGCGGGTTGGTTTTTAGAAAAAGATAAAGTCGTTGTGATTGAAGATTTTGGGCCAAACAAAGAACAAAAAATTGATAAAACCGAAGGAAATTCAAAATTTTTAGATTACCCTGTGGTTATTCTTAGCAATCAAGGTTCTGCGTCGGCTTCTGAAATTTTAGCGAGCTCTTTGCGCGATAACCGTGGAATCCAAATAATTGGAGAAACTTCTTTTGGAAAAGGGTCTGTTCAAAAATTGGAAAAATTTTCAGATGGTTCTAGTTTAAAAATTACTATAGCAAAATGGCTTACGCCAAAAAGCGAGTCTATTTCTGGAATAGGTTTAGAGCCTGATATTGAAGTAAAGATGACAGAAGAAGACTATCAAAACGAAACAGACCCGCAACTAGATAAAGCTATTGAGATAATTAATAAAATGAAGTAAAATTATATCAGCGAACAATGAACAATGAACAGCAAACAATATTGAAATATTAATATATTAAAATGCACTATGAGAATTATTCTTCTACAAGATATAGACAAAATTGGGAAAAAATACGAAATTAAAGATGTAAAAGACGGATATGTCAGAAATTTTTTAATTCCCAAAGGTTTAGTTAAATTAGCTACGCGAGAATCTTTAAAGTGGCTGGAAATCCAAAAAGAGATTTTGGCTAAACAAGCCGAACAAGGTTTAGAGAAAATTCAAGAAATTGTTTCGGGAATTGACGGAGTTGAAGTTTTAATTTCAGTTAAACTTGGAGACAAGAAACAATTTTTTGAAAAAATAAGCCAACAAAAAATTTCAGACAAGCTTAAGGAAATGGGATTCAAGATAAAGAAAAATCAAATTGATTTAAAAGACCCTATTCAAGAGATCGGTGAATTTCCGGTAAAAATTAAGTTTGAACATAACCTAGAAGCAGAAATTAGGGTTATAGTAACAGAAGAAGAAAAGAAATAAAAAAGTTCCTGCGTCTCCGCGGGATTTTTAAATAATAAATGACCAAATATATTTTTGTGGGCGGCGGAGTTATGTCTGGCATTGGCAAAGGCATCGCTGTTTCTTCTATCGGCGTAATTCTAAAGAATAGAGGATTTAAAGTAACTGCCATAAAAATAGATCCCTATATTAATGTTGACGCTGGAACAATGAACCCCATAGAACATGGAGAGGTTTTTGTTACAGACGACGGAATGGAATGCGATCAAGATCTTGGAAACTATGAAAGATTTTTAGACCAGAACATTTACAGTGGAAATTATATGACTACGGGCAGAGTTTATCAATCTGTTATAAGAAAAGAAAGGAATTTGGAGTATAATGGCAAATGCGTAGAAGTTGTGCCTGATATTCCAAATGAAGTAATTTTTAGAATAAAAGAAGCAGGCCGAAAAACAAATTCTGATATCGTTCTAATTGAAATAGGAGGGACGGTTGGAGAATATCAAAATATGCTCTTTTTAGAAGCAGCCAGAATGATGAAGCTTGATTCTCCCAAAGATTCTCTTTTTATTTTAGTAAGTTATCTGCCAATACCTAAAATAATTGGAGAAATGAAAACCAAACCAACCCAATACGCCGTTAGGACCTTAAATTCAGCTGGCATTCAACCAGATATGATTATGGCGCGCGCGGCAGTCAGTTTAGACGAAGTTAGGAAAAAGAAAATATCGGTTTTCTGCAATATACTTCCAGAAGATGTAATTTCGGCTCCAGATATTGAAAATATTTATGAAGTTCCTCTCAATTTAGAAAAAGAAAATTTAGCAAATCAAGTTTTGGAAAAATTAAATTTAAAAGAAAAAAGAAAGGGTAATCTTGAAAATTGGAAATCTTTAGTAAAAACGATTAAAGAAGTAAAAGAACCAATTAAAATAGGCATTGTTGGAAAATATTTCAAAACAGGCAAATTTACTTTAAGTGATTCCTATATTTCTGTGATAGAAGCAATTAAACATGCTTCTAATTTTTTAAAAAGAAAACCGGAAATTCATTGGCTTTCAGCTGATAAATATGAAAAAAACCCGACAAGCGTTAAGGAATTAGAGAAATATAACGGCATAATTGTTCCCGGAGGATTTGGCAATAGGGGAATAAAAGGAAAAATAGAGGCTATTAAGTTTTGTAGAGAAAACAAAATTCCTTTTTTAGGACTTTGTTTGGGAATGCAATTGGCAGTAATAGAGTTTGCCAAAAATATTTGTGGGCTTAAAGATGCTTGTTCAACAGAAATGTCTAAGTGCGAAGATCCAGTAATTGATATTATGCCTGAACAAAAAAATCTTCTAAAGAAGAAAAAATACGGAGGGACAATGAGATTAGGAGCTTACGACTGCAAGATAACGCCCAATACCATTAGCTTCAGGGCTTATCAAGGAAAAGAAAACGAAAATCTATTAATCTCGGAACGACACAGACATCGTTATGAATTAAACGATAATTACCGTAAAATTTTAGAAAAAAATGGTTTAATTTTTTCTGGAATTAATCCTGAACAAGATTTAGTAGAAATTATTGAAATTAAAAATCATCCTTTTTTTGTAGCCACCCAATTTCACCCAGAGTTTAAATCAAGGCCATTAAACCCTCATCCACTTTTTAAAGAATTCATTAAAAAAGCATTAACAAAAAAAATCAGTTAAGATGATCTCAACTGATTTTTTAGAGACGATTGATAGATTAAAAGAAAAATAAAAAATAATCTTATTTTTCTTTGCCGGTTTCTTTAGGCGCTTGCTCAATCACATTAACAACCTTAGCTTTTCTTTGAGAATTGTCGAAACACTTTTTGCGAATTGTGTTAAACTTAACCACGCCTTCTTTGACTGCGTAAAGAGTATCGTCATTACCGCGTTTAACGTTTTTGCCTGGCAAAAATTTTGTTCCGCGCTGACGAATAATAGTCATCCCAGGTCTGACTTTCTGGTCTTGATAAAGTTTAACGCCAAGATATTTTGGTTTAGAATCTCTTCCTAATTTTGTTGTTCCCGAAGATTTTGTTTTAGACATAATTTGTTTGAAGGATATATGTAGCAACCAATATTTTCAGCTATTGCTAGTTCAAACACCTGCGCGGTTTGAATAGCTACATTCTCGGTAGCTAATCCCGCCATACAGCGGGAACCATGCTTAATCGCTTGCGAAAGTTATCTGAAAACATTGGTTGCTACATATCTATCAGTATTTAAATATTTTAATATCTTGACATATGTTATCAAAATTTATTAAATTTGTCTACCCACTCAAGACTTTATTGAAAGTATTCAGGAAAAAAAATATTGTTAAATCTTTTTTAAATTTCTCGCAAAAAATAAAAAAATATCAAACAGATATAATATTAGTTATTGGCGTTATTTTGATATCATTGCTTTCTTTTGCGGCCGGACATATAACCGCTTATTATCAGAACAAAGAGCCAATAAAATTTGAAACAAATCAAAATAAATAATTTCTTTATTATGTCTGATTTATTGGTTTATGAAAATAGCAATCATAGGCGGAGGAATTTCAGGATTATATTTGGCTTGGAAATTGTCTGAAAGAGGAGAAGAAGTTTGGCTCTTCGAGAAAAAAAATGAAATTGGAAATAAAGTTTGTTCAGGTCTCGTTTCTGAAAGAATCTTAGAATTTATTCCTGAAAGTAAAAAATTAATCAGAAACGAAATAAATTCTGCTTTTTTACACTTTCCTCAAAAAACAATTAAGATAAATTTTTCCAAAAAATTTCTTTTAATAAGTCATTTTGATTTAGACAGATTAGTTTTTGAATTAGCCCAAAAGGCAGGGGCTAAAATAATTTTAAACAATAACATCACATCTATACCCAAAGGATTTGACAGAATAATCGGATGCGACGGAGCAAACTCTTTTATTAGGAATGATTTAAATCCTTTAAAATTAAAGCATAGATTAGGTATATTGGGGTTTGTAAAAATTTATAGTTCGCAAAACCATAAAGAAAAAATCTCTGAAAATATTTTACCGAATTTAGGTTATGTGGAAACTTGGCCTTGCGAAAAAGGATTTTTATGGAAAATCCCTTATAAGGAAAAAACAGAATATGGCATAATCTCAACCCCGTTAAAAGCTAAAAAAATTTTTGACAATTTTTTAATTAAGAATAAGATTTTCTTAGAGGAGGAAAAATCAAAATTAATCCCGCAAAATTATTATATTCCTAAAGATAAGTCAATTACTCTTTGTGGTGATTCAGCCGGACTTACTAAACCTTGGTCAGGCGGGGGAATAATATGGGGACTCAAGGCAGCTGAAATCCTTTTAAAAACCTTCCCTGACTTTAGGTCTTATAAAAAATCAATGGATAGATATTTTTTGCCCAAAATTTTCTTTGCCCAAAAAGCGGTTAAATTAGTTTATTTCTTAGGGTTTAAAGCTCCTTGGCTGTTGCCTAAAAATAATAAAATAGAATCTGATTTTTTAATATGAACAAAAAAATTCCATTTCATTTAGGCATTATTATGGATGGGAATCGAAGATGGGCAAGAAAAAAAGGACTGCCAGTCTTAGAAGGTCATCGTAAAGGAGCTGAAAGACTCAAGGAAACAGGAACTGCAATTTTAGAAAGAGGAATTAAAATTCTAACTGTTTACGCTTTCTCAACCGAAAACTGGCGTAGGAACAAAATTGAAGTAAATTGCCTTATTCAACTCCTAAAACAATTTTTAAATAAAAAAAATGTTGAATATCTCAACCAAAAAGGCATAAAATTAAATCTAATCGGACAAAAAGAAAAATTGCCTAAAAAACTTCAGCAAAGAATAAAAGAGGTTGAAAAGATAACAAAAAAGAACGAAAAGGCAATTTTAAATTTAGCTGTCTCCTACGGAGGAAGGCCTGAAATAATTCAAGCGATTAAAAAAATTATTAACGAAAAAATTTCTTCTAATAAAATTAATGAAGATTTAATTAATGAAAATCTTTGGACAAAAGGGTTGCCTTATCCTGATTTAATTATACGCACCTCTGGGATTAAAAGGCTCTCTAATTTTTTAACTTGGCAATCAGCTTATTCTGAGCTTTATTTCACCGAAAAATTTTGGCCTGATTTTACAGAAAAAGAATTAGATAAAGCTTTGACAGATTTCGCTTTTAGGCAACGAAGATTTGGAAAATAGAATTAAACTATTAGAAAATTTAGCATTTATTCTAAAACTATTGTTGCTTTTAGGAATTATTATTTTTTAACCTTGACAACATTTATTGGTAATATATTATTATTTTAACAGACAACGGAATTAGTCGACCCGTATCTGTTTTTATAAGGGCTTAAGCAATCTAAAAATTAATTTTTAGAAACAAGGTCCTAAAATGACTAAAGAAAAAATTTACTTTAATTTGGACTTGAACGAAGACGACGAATTTGAAGAATACTATGAATCTGATTTGATAGGCAACGAAGAAGATTATAATAACGAAAAATACGACAACGAAGAAGCAGACGACGAAGAAGAAGAAAGTTTTTTTGACGAAGAATCTGACGAAGATTAAAATCAATTTTTAAAAAAGAGGCGTTTAAAATTTAAGCGCCTCTTTTTAAAACTTTTAAAAATAAAATGCTTGAAAAGGCAAGAGCGCATATTTATGTTTCAGGCAGAGTTCAAAGAGTTTTCTTCAGGGCAAACATATCCAAAAAGGCTTTGTCTTTTGGTTTAAAGGGTTTTGTTAGAAATACTTTTGACAATAAAGTTGAAGCAGTTTTTGAAGGTGACAAAAATAAAATAAAGGAAATTGTTGCTTGGGCAAAAATTGGTCCAAGATTAAGTTCTGTTGATAAGGTAGATGTTCTCTGGCAAAAACACCAAGGAGAGTTCAAAGACTTTAAAATAAAATAAATCAAATTGAATCGCAAAAAAAAGAATTAAACAAGCCCGCGAATTAAACCTGAAAGATTTTATAAAAGAAAATGGGTGTTTTTTTTGACAACTAAATAAATATAGCGATAATAAAAATATAAGCTAATAATTATAACTATGGAAAATAGGGATTTAATTATTCTTTCTCCAAATTCGCTCAATTTATTTTTAGAATGTAAACGTTGTTTTTGGCTTGAGAAAAAACAGGGGATTAGAAGGCCCTCTCTTTATCCTTATGCGCTCAATTCAGCCGTAGATATCCTTTTGAAGCAGGAATTTGATAAATATCGCGCCGAAAGAGAGACCCATCCCTTGTTAGTCGCCAATAATATTCCGGCTAAACTTTTTAAAAATCAAAAATTACTCAATAAATGGCGAGACAATTTCCAAGGCATAAGATATTACAATAAAGATTTAAACGCTACTTTTTTCGGAGCAATCGATGATATTTTAGAATTCAAGGATGGAAAATTAGCTCCTCTTGGTTATAAATCAACCGATAGCAGTATCGCGAAAATATATGATCGTTTTCAGTTACAGATGGATGCTTATACTTATTTACTGGAAAAGAATGACTACTCAACGCCAAGGAAGGGTTGCCTTGTGTTTTATATAGTTGACAAAGAAAATAAATTTGAAGATAAATTGCCTTTCAGAAAAGAAGCGTATGTGATAGACACAAACCCCCTTTATATAGAAAAACTTTTTGAAGAAGCCGTTGAAACTTTAAGGAAAAACATACCCCCAATGCCTAACAAAGATTGTAAATTTTGCGAATGGTTTGAAAAAACTTCAAACTACTAATTATTTATTATTAAATCATTAATTAATAATTATAAGAATATGGAAGAATTTTTAGTAAATCTTGAACAATTTTTAATAAATAGATACTGGACAATTGTTTTATTGTTAGTATTTTGGGATTTATTATGGAAAGCAATCGCTCTCTGGAAAGCTGCTCGCAATACTCATAAAATATGGTTCATCTTTTTACTCATATCTAACACATTGGCTATTTTGCCAATCATCTATATTATTTTCTTCGATAATAAAAAAATTAAAGAAACTGACACCAAAACCAAATAAAATAAATCCGGTGTAATTTATTTTTTTATCCAAAACGATATTTTGAGTAGTTTGCATAATGTTAAAAATATGATTCCAATCTTATTATTAATAGGAATAGGTGTATTTATCTTCTTAAAGGGAGATATAAGAATTTTGGATAGTAAGAGGGCGATTAGACCACAAGCAATTTACTGGATATTGATTCTTATTACATATAGTTTACTTGTTGTTTTTCTGTCAAACGGTGATTCGACATATATCTGTTTAACTTTTTATCCTTCTTTAACAATAACATTGATTGTTTTTTTAATTAAAAGAAAAACAATTAGGCACAACGAAGATGCATTTGCGAAACCAATAGACACAAAGAAAAATCTAATTATATTTTCAGTTTTCCTTGCTATAGGAGCAATTATATTTTATTTTCTTCTCAAGTCACTTAATCTTTAGACGAAAAGAAAAATTATTACAAAAAATATTAAAGTAGTAGAAAGTTTTAATGTTGCTTAGGCCTAAACAATTTTTTGACCATAGAATAAATTAATGCTATTATTAAAATATGAATTTCAATTATATCGCGATATTAGATTATAGCTTCTTAGGAAACTCGGTAAAAGCATATTTAATCGCTTGCGCGGTTTTTGTGTTTGCGTTTATCTTTTTGAAAATTTTCAGACAAATTGCTTTAAGAAAAATGGAAAAAATCGCGCGTAACACAAATATTGAAATTGACGATTTGGTTATAGATATTATTAAGTCAATTAAATGGGAATTTTATTTGCTTTTGTCTTTATATTTAGCTTTAAAATTCATACATTTACCAGAAATATTAGGAAAAGCGGCCTCATATATAATTTTTGCTGTTTTGGTTTATTACATTGTCAAAGCTATTCAAAAAATTATTGACTACGGCCTTAAAAAAACATTAGACAAAACAGAAGAAGACGATCAAGAAAAGTTGTTTGATCCTTCAAACATTAAATTATTAAGCAAGGTCTTAAAGGTAATTTTATGGCTTGCAGCTATTATTTTAATTTTACAGAATTTTGGGTACAATGTTTCCGCTCTATTGGCTGGATTAGGAATTGGTGGAATCGCGGTTGCTTTCGCGCTCCAAAATATCTTGGGAGATATTTTTGCTTCTTTTTGTATATTTTTTGACAAACCCTTTCAAATAGGGGACTTTATTATCGTTGGAACAGATATGGGGACAGTTAAAAAGATTGGCATTAAATCAACAAGAATCCAAACTTTACAAGGAGAAGAAATGATTATTTCAAATAAAGAATTAACCAATGCTAGGATAAACAACTATAAGAAAATGGAAAAAAGAAGAGTGGTTTTTAAAATAGGATTAACATATGATACTCTGACAGAAAAGCTTAAAAGGGTTCCCGATATTATAAAAAAGGCGATCGAATTAGTCGAACAAACCGAAGTTGATAGAATTCATTTTAAAAGTTTTGGCGATTCCAGTTTAGATTTTGAAATTGTTTATTATTTAAACAACAATGATTATTCTGTTTACATGGACTCGCAACAAAAAATAAATTTAATAATTAAAGAAGAATTTGAAAAAGAGGGGATTGAATTCGCTTATCCAACCCAGACCCTTTTTGTGAACAATTCCTAATATTGTTAATATTGTGCGACATATGAAATATTAATCGCCGATAAATTATCGTCAACTAAAAAACCATTAGAGCGAAACTAATGGTTTTTTTGCTTTAAGAATTATTTTTCTTTAATATTATTCTTTTAGGGGATGGTATTTTCGTTGTGTTTTTTCAGCATACCTATCAGAAGGATGAACGTATCTTGTAGTAGTGTCTAAAGATTCGTGACCTAGAAGAATTTGAATAGCGGCTGGATTAGCGCCGCTTTCAGCTAAATAGGTCGCAAAAGCATGACGAATACCATGAGCTGAAAGGGGGATATTGATTCCTAGCAATTCCCGATACCTTTTAATTCTCTCTTGAATATAGGCAGAGGAAAGTTTTTCGCTTTTGTTTTTAATATTTTTTCCCCAGCAAGAAACAAATAGGTAAGGGGAGTGTTTATCATTTCTAATCTCTAAATATTTTTCGATATGTTTGCGCGCCCGCGGAGTTAAATAGACAAATCTTTCTTTCTTGCCTTTGCCTCTTATAAAAATACGGCCGGTTTTATCAATCTCGTTCGTTTTAATATTTAAAAGTTCAGAAATTCTCACACCTGTAGAAAATAAGGTCTCTAACGCAGCGCGATTTCTCAAGGCGACGATTTTGTTTTTTTCAAATTTGGTTGGAAATTCAATTAATTTTACTATCTCCTCAAATTCGGAAACACGCGGATGCTTTCTTTCGACTTTTACCAATTTAATCATTTCTGAAGAAACAGGTAAGCTATAATCCATATCAGCTAAAAACTTCAAATAAGAACGGAGAGCAGATAACATGCGGTTTGTTGAATAACTGCTTAACTTTTTCTTGCCTTTTTGTGTTTGAGCTGTTTTACGATCTCGCGATGCAAGATAAGCCTTATAATTAAGAATGGTTCTTTTATCAATTTCTTCAAAACTAATATTTATTTCTTTTAGAAAATTCTGGAAAACATCTAAATCTCTTTCGTAATTATAAAGAGTCCTTTCCGAATAATTATTTGTTTGAAGATTCAACAAAAAATCATCTAAATAGGGTAAATATAAACTTTTCATAAAATTAAACTTTTAATTCTATTATTGTTTCTTCGGAAGGAACAATCAGGAAGGTCACATCTCTCATTGTTGAAAGATTAAACCAAAGCTTATATAAAGAGATTGTCCCTACTTCAATATAAAGTATTTGCTTTCTATCAACATAAACGCCTAAATCGGCTCTTCCGTAATTCAAACTCGGTTCTAAAACAACTTTATAATTTTGTTCTTTAAAATATTGGTGGATAGCATCCATCATTCGTCTATGCCATTCTTTACCATGATAGCTCTTTTGTTTAAGATGTGTTCTTTTCTCTGATGAATTCAACGACCACATACTTTCATTTCCTTTGAGCTTAAATTCAATAGCCTTAACTGTGTCGTTCACAATTAAAATTGCTATTTTCCTTAAAATACAATTATCACAATCTAAAAAAGGAGGGGATAGATAATTTTTATACCCTCTAGGCAAAACAGAGATATTTTTCTTAAGCCAACTTATTTCATCGTTGATAATTTTTTCGACAAAATGCCAAGATAAATCTTCATTTAAATCAATATTTTTATTTTTTATTTTCTGGTAAAGATATTTTTTAATTAAATAAGATAGGTGAGTACAAGGTTTTTTAATTGGCTTTGGAATACTCTCCTCTTTCAAAAGAGCGCTTGCTCGCGCCCAGCGCAGAGTCTCAGGAGTAAGCGGAAAAGAAAGATTAAGTAATTTACCATAGTAATTAGTAATTCTTTCTACTGACCGAGGCGTCAAACGTCTATTTGCATTTTTCCGACTACGATAATTAATAAATAAAGCTTTGTCTCTGTCTTTTCGAGTGTTTAAATATTTTTCAATCCAAATAATAGTGTTCTGCGGAAAATACAATCCTTTATAATTTATTTTTATTTGGTCTCTATTAAGATTTACTAATTTTTTAACTTTTATCCCAGTTGAAATAAGAATTTCCAAAATAGATCTATCTCTCAAGCCTGATTCTGTCTCAATGTCAGCTAAATGCAATAAATTATTTATTTGTTTTAAATTTAAATAGCAAGTCCAATCCTTTTTCGTTTTTAGGGTATTTTTAAGCTCTATTTTAGCTGGTAGGAGAGAAACATAGTCTTTTGCTGTAAAATAGCTTAAAAGGGCTCTCAGAGCGATTAAATAGTAGTTCTGGGTTAGTTTTTTAAGAAATTTATGATTCTGTGGATTTTTATAACGCACAAGGAAAAGGCGATAATTCCAAACATCTTCAGAGGTTAATTCATGTGGTTTTATATTTTCTTTGCCGATTTCCTTAAGCCAGACTTTAAATTTATTTAAATAGCGTTCATAATTTTTCTGAGTATTAAGAGAAAACCCTTTAGCCCGACAATGTTCTAAAAAATAGGGAATATGTTTAATTATAGGCATCTTGGATTTTATCATAAATATTTTTGGTATAAGGGTTATTATACCAAGTTCCTTTATTATATGATATACAAGCCCAAAAGGCCTGTCAAGCGCAATCCCCTTGGCGTAAGGGTGTTTGGTCATTGATCATTGATAATTGATTACTAATTATCGAAAACTGATAACTAATCATTGATAGATAGTCACTGATCTTTTATTCACGTTTAATTAATTTTTTAAACTTCTGCCAAAGATTTGGAATATCGTCCTTTATTTCCTGTTTTTCTTTTTCAAACTCTTGTTGAATTTCAGGTTTTCTGTTTTCAATCTCTTTACCTAAAAAAGAATTAATTTTTTGGCAAATTTCCTTGAAATTTAGTTTAATATAAGTATTCCAGGCAAACTTAATCCAATCTATTGCTTTCGCTAAACCCTGTTTCGCGTTTTCTATAATAGCGTTTATTATATGGTCCGTAGAACGTTGAATTGACTCCCCTTCCGCGTCTAAAGCTAAAACAGGGCAATGCAACGCAGAAACTATGAAAACAGTTAATAAAACTGATAAAGCTATATATTTCATTAAATCACTGATCGCTAATCAATTACCACTTATCAATGCTTTCGCATTTTTGATTCTTTCTAATGTTTTTTGTTTGCCTAAAATAGCGGCGATTTCAAAAGGTCCTGCTGAAAATTTTTCTCCGGTCAAAGATACCCTAAGGGGCCATAAAATTCTACCCCTATCCCCTGTTTGCCCGCCTTTGCTAAGTTTTGTTAAATTTTCAGGACTTAAAACTTTTTCTAAATTTTCTTTTTGCCAATCTTCTTCTTCTACGAAAGACAATAAATCAATTAAAACATCAAGAGAACTGTGGATTTCTTTGTCAGACATATCTTTCCATCTAAGTAATTCTCTATCATAGCTTAACTTGTCTTTAAAGAAAAAACTGGTTAAGTCTGTAATTTCTGAAAGTTTTTTTAATCTTTCTTGATAGATTGAAATTATTTTTTTAAGTTCCTCAAATTTTATTTCTGCGTTGGTTTCAATTATTTTATATTTTTGAGAAGTCAAAAACCCTCCATAAGCTGGCGGATATTGTTCTGTCTCAAAAACAGGGATTATCAACTCTGCTCCAATCAAATAAGGAAGACATAACGCGGTTAGTTTTTCAATAGATTTTTTGCGAATATAAAATCCATTTAAGAAATCTAATTTTTTAATATTAAAAATCGCTCCTGATTTCTGAACTTTTTCAAACGAAAACTCTTTAACTAAAGAGGGAAGAGAATAAATATCCCTTTCAGTGCCTGGATTCCAACCCAAAAAAGCCAAAAAATTAATTATAGCTTCAGGCAAATAGCCACTTTCTTTATATTCGTTAACAGAAACCGCTCCATGCCTTTTGCTTAATTTGCTCTTATCTGGCGCTAAGATTAATGGCAAATGCGCGTATTCCGGATTATCAAATCCTAAGGCTTTTTGAATCAATATTTGTTTCGGCGTGTTTGATAAATGGTCTTCTCCTCTAATAATATGAGTTATTCTCATCTCAAAATCGTCAACCGCCGCTGTGAAATTATATAAAGCGCTATCAAAACCTTTGGCAATAACAAAATCTCCAATTAATTCTGAGTTAAATTCAACTTCTCCTCTGACTAAATCTTTAAACTTTACGATTAAAACAGGGGTTCTAAGTCTAATAACAAACTGTTTGCCATTTTTTATATTTTCTTCAACTTCTTTTTTTGAAAGCTTTGAACACTTTCCGTCATAAAGCGCTGGCTTACCTATACTCATCTGATATTGTCTCTTTGCCTCTAATTCTTCAGAAGAGCAAAAACAATAATAAGCTTTATCTTCTGATAAAAGTTTTTCTAAATACTTCTTGTAAATGTCTTTTCTTTCGCTTTGGCGATACGGACCATAGTCTCCAATATATTTTCCGTTCCGTTCTTTGTTCTGTTTCCCGGGTTCATTATCTTCAACAATTTCTATTGGCCCTTCATCCCATTCAATGTTTAGCCATTTTAAACTTTCAATAATATCTTTCTCGAAATTAATACTCGACCTCTCTGTATCTGTATCCTCTATCCTTAAAATAAAACGCCCTTCGTATTTTTTACTAAAAAGATAATTAAAAAAAGCTGTTCGCGCGCTCCCAATATGTAAATTCCCTGTTGGCGAAGGAGCGAAACGAGTTCTAATCTCACCGCTTTTTGTAAGTTTAAATTTGTTTTCTAAATTTTTTGCTTCCATAAAATTATTGTTTATTATTCATCCTCTATTTCTTTAGAAAAGTACCAATTTAATATCTCTTTTGCAATAGGTATAGGCGCTCCTTGCACTTCTCGAGCATCTTCTATCATTATAGTTAAAACAATTTCAGGATCATCATACGGAGCAAAAACTGTTATCCAGTTATGGTAATAATTTGGTCTTGATGTTTGAGCACTACCGGTTTTAGCGGCAGCTGCAACCGGTAAAGAGTTAAGCGAAATAGCTGTGGCTTGCGGACTACTTTCTCCCGTAACTGTTTGCCTCATTCCCTGCCTAACAATTTCTATATTTTCTAAATCAATAAAGTTCTCTCTTAGTATCTCTGGGTTTATATCTTGTTTTAAATTTTCTTCTTTATCTATAATTTGCCTTACAATTTGAGGTTTGTAAAGCGTTCCTTTGTTCGCGATTGGCATAAAAGCAAAAGTTTCTTGCAAGGGAGTAATTGAAACATCTCCCTGTCCAATGGCTAGATTATAAGTGTCTCCGTCCCACCAATTTTCGTCTTTAACTTTTTCTTTCCATTCTGGGCTTGGAATTAAACCTGAATCCTCCCCGGGTAAGTTTATTCCCGTCTTATTCCCCCATCCAAACAATTCAAGATATTTTTTTATCTTAGAAGGACCTAATCCTTCTTGCTCTTCGTATCCGCCTCCAATTGCGTAGAAATAAACATTGCAAGATTCAGCAATCGCTTTCTTCATATCAGTCCATCCATGAGTTGCCCAATCCATTTTTTCCGCAAAATTCTCTGGATTATATTTATTTGGAATAATAATTTTGCCTTTGCAAAAAATTTGTTGCAAAGGCACGATTATTTTTTCTTGCAACGCAGCTAAAGCGATTAAAGGCTTAATAACTGAACCAGTCGCGTATCTCCCTGCAATCGCTCGATTAAAAAAATACCCTTCATTTTTCTCGTCTTTTAAAAGCTTTGCTAATTCTTCTGAATCCGCTCCCTGGTTAAATAGATTATTATCAAAACTCGGTAAACTGACTAAAGCCATAACCCCGCCTGTTTTCGGGTTTAATGCTATCCCAACCGCCTTATTTGCGCCAATTTCTTCAAGTTTTTTCTCTAATTCTTGTGTAATTTTCCTTTGCAAACTAGAATCCAACCATAGCACTAAACTTTTGCCTGATTTTGGTAAAGCCGAAACTTTTCTAGAAATCTCTTTCCCTAAAGCATCTTTTTCAATTTGAATCTTACCTAAACTTTTTCTCAAAACCTCCTCGTAAGATTTTTCTATTCCAGAAACTCCAGTATAATCATAACTCGTATAAACATCTGGAAAATTTTGTAATTCTTGCGCTGTTATTTTTGCCGTATAGCCAATAATATGCGCGAAGATTTCTCCATCTTTATAATCCCTAACTTCTTTTTTATCTATCAAAAACCCAGGAAAATCAGCAATCCGCGCTTCAAGAATAACTAATTCCTCATAATTAAGATTTTCGGCAATTAGAATTGTTTTATCCGCAGAAGCGTCTTTTCCTTTATTTAAGTCAGATTCAAATTCAGATGAATTCATTTTTTTTTCAAGTTCCCAAGGGTCTTCTTTTATAATCTTAGCTATTGTTTGGATATCACTCCAATTAATTTCAGAAAACTTCTCTCTGTTAAATAACAGATTGCAACTTGGTTTATTTAAAACCAATTGCTCTCCTTGTGAGTCATAGATAACTCCTCTTGAAGCTTGAATTGAACCGATAATAAATTTATTTCTTTCAGATAAAGAAAGATATTTCTCGTGTTCCACTGCTTGCAAGTAAAACGTTTTTCCAAAAAGTGCAAAGATTAAGATTAGAATAAAAACAAAAAAAACTTTTAAGATTTTTCTTGAAAGTAAAACTTCTAATTTTTTATTAGATAAACCAAAATCTAATTCTTTTTTTTGCGCTAAATCGTCTAAAAAGATTTCTTGCGGTTCTATGCAAAATTTAGCATTATTTCTAATTTCTCTCTTTTTAAATTCTTTTGAAGACAGGAATGCGAACATATTTTTTAAGAATTAATTTTATTGAAATAGCCATTATTAACGCAATTGAAATATTAAACCCAATAAATTGGCTTGAAAAAACATCTAAAAAAAACCCTCCCGTTAAAGCCACATATATGCCTGAAAAACTTTCTTTTTTTTCAAAAAGATTCCAAAAAATTATTAAGATGAAGATAGAATTAAAAAAATAAAAACTATAACTCGCAAATACGCTGAAATGAACAAAAAAACTTGTTTCGAGCAATGCTAAGAAATAAAAAATTATAATTGAAATTACAGTTTTTTTCATAAATTATTAATCAACAATCATTTATTAGTGATCAGTGATCAATGTCAGCGGTTAACAGATTCTGTTCTTGCTCTTCTTGCGCGTATATTTCTTGAATTCGAGAAAGGGGTAGTGTCTTTTTATAAACCCGAACATTTTTCAAAAGGCCATTAAAGGGATTAACGTAACCGTCTCCTATAATAAAATTATTAGAACTTGAAACAGGATCATATGTATCGCTTGTATAAGTTCTTGTTTGAAAAATCTTTCCATTTTTATACCAATCAACTTTTCCCCCAACACCAGAAATATCTCTAGAAGCGCAAATATGAATCCATTTATTATTACTATCAATTATTCTAGTTGCTTGCATGTTTGTGTAAGGAGAACAGTTTCCTCCGCAAGAGCCGAAAAAGAAACTCATAGATCCGTCTGTTTCCAATGTCATTGTTCCTTCTCCTCCATATGCTTTGCCCAAGGGATTCTGTCTCGCGGGAGAACTAAAATTATATGCTTTCGCCCAAAAACAAATCGTAACATTCCCATCATATTGGAGCGATTTTGAATTACCACAATTAATTCCAGTACTCGTCGTAAATTCCAATGAACAGCCCTCGTGTCCGGGTGTTTCGTCGCCAGCGCATTTATAAACAGCTCCATTAATAACTCCATTATTGTCATTGCCGCTCATATCTAGCGCGGTCGCGCCTCCCCCTTCGTTAAAATTCCAGATACCAACCGCGTCAATTCCCATAAGATGATATATTTGAGCTTCAAAACTAAGGCTATTGGCAATTCTTGCTTCTTCGCTTGCCCCTCCTAAAGATACGTA
>CAYXZK010000035.1:0-11924 GCA_964469955.1 uncultured Candidatus Saccharibacteria bacterium
TTATATTGAAGATAGCTTATATTGAAGATAGCTTATATTGAAGATAGCTTATATTGAAGATAGCTTATATTGAAGATAGCTTATATTGAAGATATCTTATATTGAAATCAGATTTAGCTTGTGATATTATAATAATAAAGAACGAATAATAAATAAGGGGGAAAATAATCAATAAACAGTAATAAGCGTTAGATAATCAATAAAATGTTATTGATTACCGCTAATTATTTTTTATTTTGCCGAATAAATGAATATTTCTTGGTATGGCGAAACATGCTTTCGCGTCAATAGTTCTAAAAATAAAAATCACTCTGTTGACATATTGATAGATCCTTTTGAAAAAGAGAATGGTTTGCGCGCGCCGAAAATAGAAGCAGATATTTTATTAATGACCGAAAAGGGTAAAAAGACATTGTCGGGAAATTTTTTCTTAATCAATCATCCGGGCGAATATGACCTAAAGGAAGTTTATATTGAAGGAATTCCAGGGTTTGAAAACGGCGTTAAAAAAATTGAATCTTATGAAGACGACGAAGAAGAAAATGATGAAAACGAAACAAGAAGTAAGAGCGACAACGCTAACGACCAAAAGAAAGCTCGCGTAGAAACAACCATTTATATCCTTGAAGCCGAAGAATTGAGAATTTGTCATTTGGGACAATTAAGACAAAAGGAATTAACTTCTGAACAAGTTGAAAAGATTGGCAAAATTGATGTATTAATGCTTCCAATTGGAGGAGGAAAAACGCTTAATGCTAAAGAGGCAATTAAAGTAATGTCTCAAATAGAACCGAAAATTATTATTCCTATGTATTATAAAATTCCCGGATTAAAAGAAAAAATAGATAGCTTAGATGAATTTTTAAAGACTATTGGCGTAAAACCGTTAGAAGCATTGTCAAAATTGTCTATCAAAAAGAAAGATATTGTTGCTGAACAGGCGAAAATCATTGTATTGAAAACATAAAAAGAATGAATTTTTTTAAAAAACTTAAAGAAAAACCGGAACATATAAGAAAAGCGGTGCTCTGGTCTGTTGTTATTAGTGTTGGTTTGGTTTTTTCTCTTTGGTGGGTTCATGATTCAAAAAAAAGAATAAATGAGTTTAGGGACAAAAACATTATCAACGAAATTAATTTGCCTGATATTGAAAAAGAAAACTATTAACCATTAACCATCTATTAATTAATAAATAAATCGTTTATATCAATGAATAACAAACCCGAAAAAGACAATATGGAAAACATAGAAATGGAGCGTGTCCAGTCCAAGAAAATAGTTTCTGAAATGAAAGAGTCGTATATTGACTATGCTATGTCGGTTATCGTCGCTCGCGCCCTTCCTGATGTAAGAGACGGATTAAAACCCGTTCACAGGAGAATTTTGTATTCAATGCATGGAATGGGGTTAACCCATAACGCGAGGTTTAGAAAATCAGCGGCTGTTGTCGGCGATGTGTTGGGGAAATATCATCCGCATGGAGACACTGCCGTGTATGATTCAATGGCGCGCATGGCTCAAGATTTTTCTTTAAGGTATCCAATGATTAATGGTCAAGGGAACTGGGGTTCAATAGACAATCCTTCCGAATTCGCGGCTATGCGATACACAGAATGTAAATTGTCAAAATTCGGAGAAGAAATGTTGAAAGATATTAGCAAAAACACGGTTGATTTTATAGATAACTATGATGGAACAAGACAGGAGCCTGTGGTATTGCCTTCGCCTGTTCCTCAACTTCTCTTGAATGGTTCTTTAGGTATCGCGGTTGGGATGGCTACCAATATTCCTCCGCATAATCTTTCCGAAGTTATTGAAGCTTTGGTTTGCCTTATTGAAAATCCTAAAAAAACCAACGAAGAAATATGTGAATTCATTAAAGGTCCTGACTTCCCTGGTGGTGGGATTATCTATGGGAAGAAAGATATAATGCTTGCTTACGCTCAAGGCAAGGGTCCGATTGTCGTAAGAGGAAAAGCAGAAGTAGAAGAGCAAAAGAAAACAGGGAGAATAAGAATTATCATTAGCGAGATACCTTTTCAGGTTCAAAAATCAAGCTTGATTGAGCATTTTGCCAAATTAGTTCAGGAAAAAACAATTCAAGGCATAAAAGATATTCGAGATGAATCTGACAAAGACGGAATGAGAATCGTAATTGAGCTTCAAAAAGGAGCTTATCCGCAAAAAGTCTTAAATCGTCTTTATAAATTTTCAGATTTACAAAAGACATTTCATCTTAATATGCTTACCTTAGAAGAAGGTATTCAACCGAAAGTAATGTCTTTGGTTGATATTTTAAATTTTTTTATAGAACATCGCAGAAAAGTAGTTTACAGAAGAACAAAATATAATTTGGAAAAGGCGAAGGATAGAGCTCATATTTTAGAGGGATTAAGCAAATGTTTGTCTAAAATTGACGAGGTGATAAAAATTATTAAGAATTCAAAGAATCGTGAAGACGCGCAACAAAATTTAATGAAGAGATTCAAGCTTACGCGGATTCAAGCTGATGCTATTTTAGAAACTAAGTTATCCGCGTTGGCAAAATTAGAAAGAGAAAAAATAGAAGAAGAGCTTGAAGAAATTTTAAAAAGAATTAAAATTTTAACAGCTATCATAAATAGTCCTAAAAAAATAAATGAGGTTATTAAAAAAGAATTAGAGGCAGTTAAAGAGGTTTTCGGCGACAACAGGAGAACTAAAGTCTTTACCAACAAAATTGGAGAAATTGCCGAAGAAGATTTAATTCCGCAAGAAGAGACCATTATTACTTTGACCCAAGGGGGATATATCAAGAGAATTAATCCTTCTATTTATAAGATTCAAAAGAGAGGAGGCAAGGGAATTATGGGAATGAAAACATTGCAGGAAGATACGGTTGAACATTTTTTATTGGCTCAAACGCATGATTCTGTTTTATTTTTTACTGACAGCGGTAAAGTTTTTAGGACTTTTGCTTATGAAATTCCGGAAGGAACTCGGGTCGCGCGCGGGAGAGGGCTTTCTAATTTTCTTGAAATTTCGTCTGAAGAAAGAATCTTGTCCTTAATGCCTTTAGACAAAAAAGATAATGAGCTTGGCGTAAAAAACTTAATAATGATCACTGAAAATGGTATAATTAAAAGAACGCCCATAGAAGAATTTCAAAATGTCCGTCGTTCCGGTTTAATAGCGATTAATCTTAGAAAAGGCGATTCATTAAAAAGAGTGGTAAAAAGTTTTGATAAGGGAGAAGTAATTATCACAACAAAAAATGGTCAATCTATCCGGTTTAAAGAAGAGCAGATTAGGAAAATGGGCAGGGCTACTTCTGGCGTAAAAGCGATTAACTTAAAAAAGGGAGATAAGGTTGTTGGAATGGATGTTATAAGAAACCAAGACTCAAAATCAAAAACGCAAGATTCAAACGTTAAAGATGTAAAAAACACAAAACCAGCCAAACAATATCTATTAGTTGTTACTGAAAATGGATACGGCAAAAGAACTGATTTGGAGGAATATCGGGCGCAGACAAGAGGCGGTTCTGGAATCAAAACAGCTAAAATTACTTCAAAGACAGGCAATTTGAAAGCATCAAGAGTTTTAGCGGGAGACGAAGAAGATTTAATTGTTATTTCTGAACGAGCGCAAGTAATTAGAACGCAAATTTCTTTAATACCAAAGATTAGCAGGTCAACGCAAGGCGTTAGAATAATGAGATTGGCGTCAGGAGACAAAGTCGCGATGACAGCTTTTATATAGGTGTAATCTGGTCCACACCCGAGCTTGACCAATTTCTATATATCGAATTATGTTGTAGCAACCAATATTTTCAGCTATTGCTAGTTCAAACCCCTGCGCGGTTTGACTATCTACATTCTCGGCGACTAATCCCGCCATACGGCGGGAACCATGCTTAGTCACCTGCGAAAGTTATCTGAAAACATTAGTTGCTACAACATATATTTTAAATATTTAAATAAAACGATTTATAAGATGAACCAATCTTTTCTAAACCCAAAAGAAGTATTAAGTCAGATTGGCTTGCGTCCAAATATGGTGGTAGCTGATTTTGGCTGTGGATCTGGAGGTTTTACCCTACCGCTTGCTAAAAAACTGGAAGACGGATTAGTCTATGCCTTAGATGTGCGCGCAGAACCTCTTTCCTCCTTAAAAAGCCGAACAATAATGGAAAAAATTTCAAATGTCCGTTTTATTCGGTGCGATTTGGAAAAACCAGATGGTTCAACTCTGCCAGAAATTTCTCTGGATTTAGTTTTAATTGTTAATACTCTGTTTCAGTCAGACGATAAAGAAAGCATAGTACGCGAAGCCCAAAGAGTTTTAAAACAAGAGGGTTTATTGCTAATTATTGATTGGTTGCCGGATTCAGTTCAGGGACCGCAAACAAGCAGAGTTTCTCCTGAACAAGCAAAGGAAATAGCAGATAACTGCGATTTCAAAATAGAACAAGAGCTTGAAGCAGGCAAATACCACTATGGTTTTCTTTTCAAAAAACCTTAAGTTATGGTATTATAAAATAACAAAATAAAAAACAGAAGATGAAATTAATTCAATTTTTAAAAAAGCATTTGTCTAAATTGTTTGTCCCTTTGTTTTTAATTTGTTTTACAATCCCTCTTTTAGCTCAAGCTTGGGTAATGGAAAATCCTTTTAAATTTGATACTTTTACGGAATTATCTTATGCGATTATTAATTTTCTTTTTTATCTTGCTTTAACAATCGCTCCCATAATGATAATTATAGCTGGTTTCTATTTTGTTACTTCAACAGGCGATCCTGCTAAAATTGATACTGCTAAAAAAATAATTCTTTGGACTTTAATCGGTTTACTTGTTATTATGTCTTCCAAAGGATTAATTGCTCTTGTTCACAAAATTTTTGGAGGAGAATAGCCGATAATTATGTTGACAAATTGTTATATTTATGTTAAAAATACGATGCCTTGGGCTTGTATTTCATAGCTCAAGTGCAAAAGAAAAGTCTATGCTTTTCTTTTTAAAAAGAAAAGACAAAGGTCGAACCTTAAAACAAACAATTAATTTAAAAAGCGAAAATGAAAAAAATATTATCAGGTTTAATTCTGGCAAGTTTATTGGTTGTTCCAGTAGTGGTATTAGCTGATCCTCCTGGCGCTGGCGACCCTGGCGTAAATGTTCCTGTAATTGGGGGAAATAATTTGAAAGAAGTGCCAGAAGATGTGGATATAATGGATTTGCTTAACACTATTGCTAATTGGCTTCTTACTATATTGTTTATAGTGGCAGTTATATTTATTATTATTGCCGGTTTCTATTTTGTGACTGCTATGGGGGATTCTGAAAAAGTTAAATCAGCAAGACAATTTATCTTATATGCCCTGATCGGTGTCGCTGTCGGGCTTGCGTCTAAAGGATTAGTATTACTAATAGAAACAATAGTTGAAAGCTAAAGAGTGGTTCGAAAATTAACCCTGTTGCTCTAAACTATCTACGCGCTATTTTCTAATTTTATTTTTAGAAAATTGTAGATGGTCAAGGCAATGGGGTTAATTTAATTATGGGAAGCGCGTAAGAAAAAAACGCCCTTGTGGTGGAATTGGCATACACGTGTGGTTTAGGACCACATCCTGAAAAGGTTGCGGGTTCGAATCCTGCCAAGGGCACAAATCAGAGAACAATGAACAACAAATAGAGAATAATAGACAAGAAACAATTAGCAAGAAACGAAAAATAATGAATAACGAATAACAAAACCCCCACAGAGGGGGTATTTTGTTGCGTTTTATTGTCTTTGTTTAATACTTGCCTGAATACGAGGTAGACGGTTTTAGATGTTCTTATTCTACAATATTCACTTTTCTCTTTCTTTCTCTCTCAATTTTCGGTATTTTTATCGTTAAAATGCCTTGTTTCATTGTGGCGTTAATGCGTGACGGGTCAACTTCCGCGGGTAAAATTATTTCCCTTGAAAAAGGACCCCAATAGCATTCTTCATAAAAATAACTTTTTTCCTCGTCGTCGCAAGGCTTAACCCTATTCCCTTTAATTGAAACCAAATCGTTTTCTATGAAAACATCTATGTTTTCTGTTTCAACTCCGGCAATAGCTGACTGAATTACAATTTCTTTATCTGTTTGATAAACATCAACAGTCAACTCTCCTTCTGCCTCAAACCATTTTTTTTCTTGACGCGTTCCTTCGTTTTTAACGGTTTCTATTTTTTCTATTTTGATTTTTTGAATAGGTTTCATTTTTTCTTCAAGTTTTTGCTTAACGGATTGATTCATAGATTTTGTCTTAGACGAAGCCGAAGAAGTTCTATGCGTCTTTGCCTTCTTTTGCTTTACGGTTTTTGAGTTTGGAACAGAAGCGGATGTAAAGTTTATTGTTGTTTTTTCCGTTAGGTTTTCTTCTTTGACTGTTTTTAATTTTTCATCTTCTGGATTATTTTCCGCGTTATTTTCTATATCATTCTTTAAATCTTCCTGTTGATTAAAAGGTTCCGCGCTATCCATTCCCTTTTTAAGCTTGTCTAAAAAAGTTGTCATAGTTTACATACGCTTGCCATTTTTTTAAGCTTTCTAAATCCACAAAAAACAAAAATGGCGAGAGAAATTAAGATAATTATGGGGATAAAGATAAAGTAAAAATTATTTACTGTATTCATTATAGAAAAATTATAAAGACTATGCAACAAAGAAGATATTCCTAATCCGATTGATACCAGCCATAAACGTTTTCCCGCTTTGAAAAGCGAAAAGGCAAGGAAAAAACCGATTAGACCAGAACATAAAGCGTGCAAAAAAGTAGCTCCTATAAAACGGAGAGAAGTAATATAAATGGCTTCGTTTAAATCGTTTAAGAATAAAAGAGAATTTTCGTTTGATAGCAGCAACAAAATATTTTCCAGCGCCGCGAAACCCAGCGCTACGATAACCATATACAACATAGCGTCTAACGGTTCGTCAAATTCCGAATTTTTTAAAATTTTTTGTTTAACAATAAAATACTTAAAAAACTCTTCTATAAAAGCTACTCCAATAAGACTATGTATAATAAAAAACAAGAAAGGGAAATTTTGCATCCATTCCCTTTCGACAATTTCCGAAAAACCAATCTCTGTTAAAGCGGCTATTATGGCGACCAGCATTCCGTAAAAAAAAATCCGTAAAATCATTCTACCCGATTCAGGATGAGCGTCTTTGCGCAAAAAAAATAAAAGCCAGATTAAGCTGGGCAAAAGACCTAAAATGATATAAATATATAAAGGCATATATCAGTGACCAGCGAACAGTTAATTATTAGATAATTTATTATTGATTGTTTTTATACTACTCCAAATCATTTTACCTATTTCTTCAGATAAAGACAAAAGTTAATTGTATTCTGTTTTATTAAAATAATTTTCTCTGTAAGCAAAATAAAGGAGATATTTTGTTTCTTTTAACGAACCATAAGAAATGTAAAGAAATTGCCTATAATCTTTTGCTTGTTTTTCTTGCAAATCCTTCGATAATATTTAAAGGAATAGATAATGAAGCTCTTCGCAATTGAGAAGTTGATCTAAACAATTCATCCTTAGGAAAATTTTTAGTGATTTTGTAAATCAAATAAGCTAATTTATCTGATTTTTTAATTGAAGGATTATTGTTCATTGTTTGCTGTTCATTGTTCGCTAATATGGCCATTTTTCTATCATTAAAAACTTCTTCTTGTTTTTGAGGGGCAGCTTGGCGTAGATTTCTTCTGTGATAAAGGGAGCGAAAGGATGTAAAAGCTTTATGAAATTTAATAAGACGTAAAGCAAAACCTTTTGCGTGCTCTTTTTCTGTTTTTCCCCCTGCGCGTTTTGTTTCTTACTTGTTTCTATATAACTATCACAGAAATTATGCCAGAAAAAATCATATAGACTATGCGTTGCTTTTCCGAAACGAAAAGCCTCTAAATCTCTATTAACAGACTTTGTTGTTTGCGCCAATTGTTTGAGTATTCTTTTGTCTGCCTGTGTCAGGTTTTTAGGTTGCGCTAACTGGTTTAAATTAGCATTGAGCTTTATTGGATTGTTCATTAAAATAAATCTGGAGGCGTTCCAAATTTTATTGCAGAATTTTTTACCCATAGCGATATTGTCTTCCGAGAATTTTATGTCTTGCCCTCCCATAATTTGGTAAGCGATTCCAAACCTTGTCGCGTCTGCTCCATATTTTTCAATAAGGTCCATTGGATCTATTCCGGTCCCAAGCGATTTTGACATTCTTTTGCCGTCCTTGGTCAGAATGGTGGAGTGGATATAAACATCTTTAAAAGGAATTTGGTTCATAAATTCTTGTCCGGAAAAAATCATGCGCGTGACCCATAAATTAACAATGTCGCGCGCGGTTGACAAAACATCTGTTGGATAAAACATTTCCAAATCATTTTTTATTTTTGCCTTTTTGCCTTTAAATTTTTCATTAGGCCATTTTAAGGTAGCAAAAGGCCACAGGGCAGAACTAAACCAAGTGTCTAAAACATCATTAACTTGCTTAGGTTGGCATTTTCCGCAGACAGGACATTTTTTAGGTTTTTGCGCTGAAACGAAATAGCCCTTTGCCTCACCTGTAACGTTTTCCATAGTAGTGTGGGTAAGTATTTGTTGTTCATTGTTCATTGTTCGCTGTTCGCTGTTCGCTGTTTTTTGGCACTGCCAGACAGGTAATCTGTGTCCCCACCAGATTTGGCGTGAAACGCACCAGTCTTTTATATTTTTCAGCCATTCAAAATATGGTTTTTCAAAATTTCTTGGATGAAATATCAATTTACCTTGCTTGACTGGTTCTTTTGCCATTTTAGACAATTTTTCCATTCTTAGAAACCATTGCAAAGATGGGATTAGTTCAACCGTGGAGTTGCAACGATAGCATTTTGGAACCTGATGCGTGTAATCTTCAATTTTTTCTAACATTCCTTGTTTTTCTAAGTCTTCCACGATTCTTTCTCTTGCTTGAATTATTTTCAATCCTTGATATGGCAAGGGCGCGTTATTTGTAATCTCTCCTTTTTCTCCAATAATTTTAACGCTTTCTAATTTATGCCTTAACCCTATTTCTTGGTCTTGGATGCTATGAGCGGGCGTAATTTTAACCGCGCCTGTTCCGAATTTAATATCAATCAACCTATCTGCGATAATCGGGATTTCTTTATTTACTAACGGAAGAATAACTTTCTTGCCAACTAAATTTTTATATCTTTCGTCTTTTGGATTAACCGCGACAGCCGTATCCCCTAACATTGTTTCAGGACGAGTAGTGGCAACAACAATGAATTTATTATCTATTGATGATTGATTGCTAACTTTGTATTTTATAAAATATAATTTCCCTTTTTCTTCTTTATACTCCAACTCAAGGTCAGACAAACTCGTGGAACAGCGCGGACACCAATTAATCACTCTTTTTCCCTGATAAATCAATCCTTTCTCATAATAATGCAAGAAAGCTTGTTGGACAGCTTGTTTGTATTCTCTATCCATTGTAAATCTGGTTCTTGACCAATCACAGGAAGCTCCTAATTTCTCAAATTGTTTTAAAATAATGTCTCCGTATTCTTTTTTCCATTCCCAAATTTTCTCAATAAATAATTCTCTACCTAAATCAAATCTGGTTTTGCCTTGTTTTTTCAATTCTTTCTCAACTACATTTTGAGTCGCGATTCCAGCATGGTCTGTTCCGGGAAGCCAAAGAGTCTTATATCCTTGCATTCTTTTCCAACGAATAAGAGTATCCTGAATCGTTGCATTTAACGCGTGGCCCATATGAAGTCTTCCGGTTATGTTTGGAGGAGGGATTACAATCGTGTATGCTTTTTTGTGCCGTTGAGGAAGTTTGTCTGGATTAAAAAAAGCGCTCTTTTTCCAGAGTTCATATGTTTTTTCTTCAACTTCTTTTGGATTATATGCTTTTGGCAACTCCATATTTTTCTTTTAATTATTTTAACATAGCCTACTTAATTCTCAAATTTGGTTTTGCTTCAATCTTTTTCCAATTTTTAGTTTTTCCTTTTAAAAATCCGAAATAACCGGCGACCCCAACCATAACAGCGTTGTCAGAACACAACTTAACGGCAGGTTTTAAATAATTTATTTGAGGTAATTGTTTTTTGATTGCGCGTCCTAATTGTTGGCGTAATTTTTTATTTGACGCGACTCCGCCTCCGAGTATTATTGTTCTAACTTTGTATTCTTTACTGGCGCGAATTGTTTTCGCGATTAAAACATCCAAGATTGCTTGTTCAATTTCAGAACACATCGCGCCAATGTATTTTTTAGAAATTCTTTTTGGCTTAGAAACGCTTTTGAAATTATACAAAACCGCTGTTTTTAATCCCGAGAAACTAAAGTCGTAATTTTTCTGATTTAACATTGGTCGCGGCAAATTTATTTCTGCGTTTCGCGTTCGCGTGTCCTGAAACTTTTTTGCTTTTTCTGCTAATTTAGAAATTATTGGGCCGCCGGGATAACTAAGCCCTAATATCTTAGCTGTTTTGTCAAAACATTCTCCGGCAGCGTCGTCTCTGGTTTCGCCCAAAATTTTATATTTTCCAATGTCTTGCATTAAAATTATTTGCGTATGCCCCCCGCTGACAATTAAGCAAATTGCTGGAAATAAGTTTTTAATTTTTAATTTATTTGCTTTGTTTTGGTTTGTGTCGGTTTGGCGGGCGAGCATAAGCCAATTAACAAGAATATGAGCTTCAATATGGTTGACAGGCACAAGCGTTATTCCCCACATATAAGACAGGGCTTTGGCTAAGTTTACCCCTACCCACAAACACGGATCCAGTCCCGGTCCATGCGTAACAGCAATAGCGTCAATATCTGGTTTTGAGTATTTTTCAAAAAAGCGTTTTAATGCTTTTGATAGATACTCTTCTCTTACAAGTATTTTTTCAATAACTCGTTCCCTCGAATTTAAAGCCAGTCTTCTGTTTTTCCCTTCTCCCGAAGTAAGTCTTCCGTTTTCCTTCTCCCCGAAGTCAGACTTCCACGACCACGTGGAAGTCTGGCTTCTATTGTTCGCTATTCGCTGTTCGTTGCTCACTGCCTTGATTGCTCTCTCTAATACAGACGTGAGATTGCGCTGGTGTTCTCTTTTTGCCATGCTCGGATAAACTCCCCCGTATTTCTGATGAACTTTTATTTGAGAGGAAACAACATTAGACAAAACATTAAAGTCAGGCAAATTTTTTCCTTTGGCTTCTATAATCGCGACGCAAGTGTCGTCGCAAGATGTTTCTATGGCTAAAATTTTCATTCTCTCATTCTATCTGAAATCTTGATTGTTTTCAATTTTTAATGTAAAATTTCATTGACCACTAATCAATAATCATTGATCAATAATCATTGATCAATAATCAGTAATCAATATTTTATTTCCCGAGGCCAAGTCGCTAATCCCCGCAGATCTGACCCGACCGAGCGGTCGGGTCGGATCTGAAAAAGAGCGACTTGACCTCTATTGCTCGCTGTTCGTTGTTCATTGTTCGCTGATTTGGCCCCATCGTCTAACGGTTAGGACACTTGATTTTCAATCAAAAAATTGGGTTTCGACTACCCATGGGGCCGCAAAAAAAATAATCCCTTCGCGTTATCGCGAGGGGATTGTTATTTCTGGCAGTTCGTAACTGGGAGCAGTTACGAACTGCCAGAAAACTGGGAGCAGTTACGAACTGCCAGAAAACTGGGAGCAGTTACGAACTGCCAGAAAACTCTTGACAAAACAAAATAAAGATGTATAGTTTAGCTAGTAACTTAAAATTTAAAAAAGGAGGAAAAATGAAAATGAAAAAGATAATAGTAACGGTAATAATAGTTTTACTATCACTGTCAGCGCCAGCGCTGGCAGATGGATTTCATTCTTGGTTCTCTGGGAGAACCTATTTCGACGGTTCTCCACGCAGTGGTCA